>JAWWPL010000301.1:0-5237 GCA_033850605.1 Blastocatellia bacterium
GAAGCGGCGTTAAGCGCTCTTCACTTTTGCCTTTTTACTTTTACCTTTTTACTTTTACTTCCTCGCCGCCGGCGTGATTTTCAACGTCATTCGTTCGCTCCCGCGCACAATCTCGACTTCGTATTCCTGACCGGCTTTCATCTCACCCAGTGCGTAGGTGTAGTCGTAAACGTTCTTCACTTCATGTCCGGCCATCTTGACGATTCTATCGCCGGCTTTGAGTCCGGCTTTCGACGCGGGCGAATCGTCGCGCACGCCATCCAGCTTCAAACCATCATTTGATTCGGCATAATTCGGAATCGTCCCGAGATAGACACGAAAGCCCATCGACCGGCCCTGCGAGTCGCTCTTAGCCACCGCGTACGTGGGGCGCTTATCGCTCTGGTCGATGTCGCGAATGATTTTATTAACGAACGAGACGATGCGCGCTTCGCCTTCATAGTTGATCTTGTCGGCCGTGTCCGAAGGCTTGTGATAGTCGTTGTGCGTTCCGGTCCAGAAGAAAAGCACCGGAACCCGCTTGCCGTAAAATGAAGAATGGTCGCTGGGGCCATATCCGTCTTCGTTGAGAGTCAGCATAAATTGCTTAGCCGGATCCATGGTCACCACGGGTTGTCCGTTCGCGCCGATGACTATGGGCAGACTGGCAGCGGAAGGCGGACCGGTCGGCGCCGTGTTGAGCGAAACAGTCATGCTCCCCATGCTGTTGTCCGCGTCGATCAGCGAGCGCCATTCCTGCGCCGTGCCCACTCCACCAACAATCAGGTTCTTATCTTTCAAACGCCCGATCATGTCCATATTGATCATGGCGACAGTGTTGGCTAGCGGCACGATGGGATGATTCACGTAATAACTCGATCCGATCAAACCTTCTTCTTCGCCACTGAACGCAATGAACACCACGGTACGTTTCAGCCTCTGTGAAGAGAGCATGCGGGTGAGTTCGATCAAACCGGCGACGCCCGAAGCGTTATCGTCCGCGCCGTGATGAATTCCAGTACGCGCAGAGAGACTGCCGCTGCCTTCTCCCCCGAGGCCCAGGTGATCGTAATGCGCTCCGATCACAATCGCTTCGTTCTTCAATTTTGGATCGCTGCCCGGCAGGGTGCCGATGACGTTAAACGAGGGTGTCTCGCTGCGGACGACGTTGGTTGACAGATCGAGCTTCAACCCATGCACAGGAAAGCGCAACTCTCCCGTTGAGTTCGCGTTTCTGCTGTCAGCGGCTTTCTCGAAGTCTGCCAGTCCGTTGTCGCGCGAGCCGAGAATCTTTCCAGCCAATTGTCTGGAGATTACTATCACCGGGATTCCGGCTTCACCGTTATTGTCGTAAGCAAGACGCGACAACCGATCCTCCTTCAACTTCTCCTCATTCGCGATAATCAAGAGAGCCTGGACGCCGGCGGCTCGCGCGGCCGCAACTTTGAAACGGATTTCTCCTGCGCGAGCAAATTGTCCGTGGGGATTGTCGCCATCGGGCGTTCCGGCAAACACTATCGCTACCCGACCCTTTGCATTCGACGCGGCGTAATCGTCGTACTTCAGTTCAGCCGATGAAATTCCGTAGCCGGCAAAGACCATTTCCGCGCTCTTCACGC
This sequence comes from Blastocatellia bacterium, assembly GCA_033850605.1. GTDB lineage: Bacteria > Acidobacteriota > Blastocatellia > Pyrinomonadales > Pyrinomonadaceae > UBA11740. The sequence goes on from JAWWPL010000301.1 coordinate 1,599, forward strand.
TCGTGTTTGAGGAAAACCCGAGCGGCATCCAGTCCTCGCCGACTTTGAACTGGGCAATGTCATCGGCTTTCCCGGGGTTTACAAAGAACAAATTGTTATTTCCCAGTTCAACTCCCGCAACATAAGGAAACGGTTGCAGGTAACGTGATTGAGTTTCGCCACGGGTGCGCGCCGGCCGAGCAATCTGCAGACCCGGACGGAGGCCATAGCGATTGAATTCGCCGGCGATGTAATGCGCCGCGTCATTCGCTCCCGGCGTACCGGTGCGGCGCCCTTCCAAAGCGTCCGAAGCGAGATAGGCAATCACCTGTCGCAGACGATCGACGCTGGTGGTGCTGGAACTTGGTTGCTGGGGCAGCGCAAACGTGGATGTCAGCGCGATAATTAGGGCCAGATGGAAGAACTTGCGAATCATGTTTACCTGTCTTTCGGAGCGCGGACATCGTGTCCGCCTGAGCGCGTAGCGCGAATAAATCCTGGGATGTCGATCATGAACGGCTGAGCGCGCTGGCGCGCTGGCGGACAGGATGTCCGCGCTCCATTTAGCTTACTCATTTACTCCACCCAATCAGCAATAAAGACATTTGTTTCGTTTGGCTTGGCGTTGTGTCGATTCGAAGCAAAGACCAGCTTCTTGCCATCCGGCGAGAACATAGGAAAACCATCGAAGCTCTCGTAGTAAGTGATGCGCTCCAGGCCGCTTCCGTCTACGTTGACTACGTAGAGATCAAAGTCGCGGCCTTTCGGATCGGCGACGTTCGAAGAAAAAATTATGCGCTTGGCGTCGGGAAAGAAGTAGGGCGCGAAGCTGGCTTTGTTGAGATTCGTCACCTGTCGTTTGTTTGATCCGTCCGCGTTCATCACCCAAATGTCGAGCACGGTTGGGCGAATCAAATTCTGTTTCAGTAACGCCGTGTAGTCCGCTTTCTCTTTCTCCGTCTGCGGGTGATAAGCGCGATACACGATTTGCTTGCCGTCGTAGGACCAGAACGGTCCGCCGTCATAGCCGAGTTCATTCGTCAGACGCTTCACGTTTCCGCCATTCGCATCCATCGTGTAAATGTCGAGATCGCCGTCACGCTTTGACGTAAACGCCAACTTGCCGGTACGCGAAATCGTCGTCTCGGCATCATAGCCCGGAGTTTTTGTCAGTTGCCGCAAATCCGATCCGTCGGGCCGGGCAGTGAAAATGTCGAACGTGTCATAGACAGCCCAGACATAGCCTTTCGAGAAGTCCGGCCGGGGCGGGCATCGTTTCGATCCGAGATGCGTCGATGAATAAAGAATGCGTTTGTCGCCGGGAAAAAAATAGGAGCACGTCGTGCGGCCGCCGCCGGTCGACACCAGGTGCACATCCGAACCGTCGACGTTCATCGTGTAGATCTGGTCACACTCACTGCCGGCGCGTGTCGATTGAAAGATTAGCTTCCGGCCGTCCGCCGAAAAGTACGCCTCTGCGTTTTCACCGCCGAAGGTCAACTGCTTGATGTTGCTCAGGTGCTTTTCTTGAGGGAGGGCGAGCGATTGAGTAACGAGAGATCGACTGTCTCTGAGCGTCGCCGCCGCTGTAATTGAAATTGCGATGAGAACGATGATTGTTTTCATTAGTATTTCAGAGACTGGCGATACGTCGGGGACTGGGCGAGGCGATTCGTTACTGCTTGGAAGGCTTGGTCGAAGCCGCCCGTCGCCATCTTTTCAATGAGTTTGGGTTTGTCTGGCCGAAATATGATACATCCTTCCGCGGACCGAATCTTACCTTTTTCAATGAATATCATCCCGTCCCAACGTTCCGGCGGGCCATTATCGTGTTTAAGCCGATCGACCTCCGCCTTGAAAGCTTCGCGGTCTTCAAGATACAGGCCATACAACCCGAAAAGTTGGCCTTCCGGATTTGCTTCGCGCAGCAGGCGTCGGAATAACCCACCAGGATTTTCCGAATTGAGTAGCATCCGAAAGGCTCTCTCTTCCGGACTTACCGCCAGCGCAAAACCGAAGCCGCCAAGATTGAAAATCTTTGAGTGTGTAAGAGTCCGAAACGCTCGGTCCTCTTGTCCACGGCGAACTGGAGAACTGTAATCCTGGCCGTGTACAGCCAAAGGCCAAACGGCCGCGATTGGCACTAGAATATATAAGAATATTTGTGGGCGAAGGAGTCTCACGCTGATTATTGTTCCCCTGACCTAACCATTCTTCTTTTCAAACTCTCTCATAAACTCCACCAGCGCCTCGCACCCCTCGCGCGGGAACGCGTTGTAGATCGAAGCGCGAATGCCGCCGACCGAACGATGACCTTTCAAACCGTCCATCCCTGCCGCAGTTGCTTCATTGGCGAATTTCTTTTCCAGATCCTCCGAAGGCAGCCGAAACGTCACGTTCATCATTGAGCGCGAATCCGGATCGGCATGGCCGCGATAGAAATCGGTAGCGTCGATCGCATCGTACAGCAACCTGGCCGTCGCTTCGTTCTCAGTTCTCATTGCCGCGAGGCCGCCTTTTTCCTTCAGCCACTTGCAAACCAGATTGATTATGTAAATACCCCAGGTGTTGGGCGTGTTGTGCAGTGATTTGTCTTTGGCGTGCGTGCGATAGTCGAGCATCGTCGCCAGCCCTTCGGGAATACGCGGCAGCAGATCTTCACGCATGATGACCAGGGTCACGCCGCTCGGGCCCATATTTTTTTGCGCGCCGCCATAGATAAGGCCGTACTTTTCTACCGGTATGGGTCGCGAAAGAATGTCCGACGAAGCATCACAAACCAAAGGCACGTCGCCGACTTCAGGCTCACTCTTGAACTCGACGCCTTCGATCGTTTCATTCGATGTCATGTGCACGTAAGCCGCGTTCGGATCGAGTTCCAGTTCGTCCTGCCCCGGCACGCGAGTAAACCCACCGTCCGCGGTGTTCGCCGCAAAGTTGACGTTACCGAATTTCTGAGCTTCCTTAACGGCTTTCTTGCCCCAGCTGCCGGTAACGATATAGTCAGCGCTCTGGTCGAGCGAGAGAAAGTTCATCGGCACCATAGCGAACTGCAAGCTGGCGCCGCCCTGCAAAAACAGCACGGTGTAGTCCTTCGGAATGTTCAGCAGTTCGCGCAGGCCGGCGTCCGCGCCGGAAATGATCTCGTCGAAAGTTTTTGAGCGATGGCTGATCTCCATCACCGACATGCCGACACCGGGAAGTGCGAGCATATCCCGCTGCGCTTCGTCCAAAACCGGCACGGGAATCACCGCCGGGCCGGCGCTAAAGTTAAAGATACGTTCCGTCATGATCTCTATTTCCTTCTGCAAAGTTTAGGAGGGGGGTTACCGCCCGCTCGGTCGGGCAGTAGCCCGACTCTAAACCATTTAGAAATCACTCTTTATTACCAACCGTTTTCCGCAGCATTGTTCCGGCTATCCGCGTTACAACCGAGCGGGGCGTCAGCCGCTCGCCCTGGATCATTATGAAATTCGTCCAACCGGAAACGACTGAACTTTTTCCTCGAGCCAGAGCTCGCAAAGCAGTTTCCACCACGGCGTCCGGCGTCTGTGAAATGCGCGCGGGCGGTCTTTGTATTTTTGCGGCCTCGAAGAAATTCGTGTCCGTAACACCAGGGCAAAGCGCCAATATCCTGATTCCGAACGGGCGATTTTCTTC
>JAWWPL010000304.1:0-4288 GCA_033850605.1 Blastocatellia bacterium
GGCACTGTTCGCACACGAAACAATGCCCACCATGCCAGCCGACACCGACGCGTTGCCCTGCGATCCATGCGGTCACGTTGTCGCCGACCGCATCGATGCGTCCGGCGACTTCATGACCTGGCACACGGGGATATTGAAGCCCGGGCCATAGACCTTCCTTGACCAGAGAATCGCTATGGCAAATGCCGCACGCTTCAACTTTTAGCCGCACCTGGCCGGCACCTGGCTCCGGAGTTTCTCGTTCGACAATTTCAAATGGACCATTCGGTTGGCTTACCTGTACGACGCGCATATTAGACATCTGTTGTTCCCTTTCCTTTCTCGAGGCAATAAGTGTCGAGGTCCTTATTCGCTTAACACCTGATGAACGAATGAGATCGAAATCGAACCCTCCCCAACGGCCGATGCCACCCGCTTGATGTTGCTTCCGCGTACGTCCCCCACTGCAAAAACTCCGGGAAGACTGGTTTCCAGGAGGTATGGAAGCCTTCCTTGCGGCCACTGCGCGGCGGCTAGATCTTCGCGCGATAGCCCTGGTCCGGTCTTAATAAACCCCCGGGCGTCAACTGCGACACATCCACTTAACCAGGAAGAATTTGGAACGGCGCCCGTCATCGAGAAGACGTAGCTGATGTTCTCTGTCTCAACTTCACCAGTTTGACTATCACGCCACGACACGCGTTCGAGATGCTCAGTTCCTTCAAGCCTCGTAATCTCGGTATTTGTTCGCAGCAGAATTATTGGACTCTCTACGATGCGTCGAATTAGGTATCGCGACATGCTTTCCGCCAGTCCGCTCGAGCGAACCAGCATGTGAACACGTCTTGCGCTTTGTGCGAGGAACACTGCCGCCTGGCCGGCGGAGTTCCCTCCTCCGACCACAATCACGTCCTCACCACCACAGAGCTGGGCTTCAAGATGCGTGGCGCCGTAATAGATACCCGCGCCTTCAAACTGCGCCAAATTTTCCAGCGGTAGTCTTCTATACTGCGCACCGGTCGCAATCACGATCGCGCGCGCCGGTATTCGCTGATCGTTGTCGATCTCGATCGCGAAAGGCCTTCTCTCGCACGATAACGATTTGGCATCTTTCGCAATCAACACTTGAGCACCAAACTTCTGCGCTTGTACGTAGGCCCGAGCTGCGAGGTCCTGGCCCGAGATACCAGTCGGAAAGCCGAGGTAGTTCTCGATCTTGGAACTCGAACCCGCTTGTCCACCGGGAGAGTTCGACTCTAGCACCAGCACGTCAAGTCCCTCCGACGCTCCGTACACCGCCGCGGCCAAACCTGCTGGTCCAGCGCCGATAATCACGAGGTCCCGTACCTTCGTCGCATCGATCCCGACATTGAAGCCCAGGCATTCGGCAACCTGCTCGTTGCTGGGGTTCCTTAGCACGGTTTGGCCACGACAGATCAAAACAGGCAGTTCAGCGATCGTAACATTGAAACGATCCAACAAGTCCTGAACGTCCGCGTCGCGATCGAGATCGATGTTGGAGTAGGGGTGACCGTTGCGGGTCAGAAACTCTCTAATGCGGAGTGTTCCCAGTGAGTGACTTGAGCCGATTAACACAACATCCCCGATCTCACGTTCGATTAACGCGAGTCTGCGGAGAATGAAGGCCCGCATAAAGATGTCACTCAACTCACTGTCAGTTTGGACCATTGCCAGCAACTGCTCGCGAACAATCTCAATAACCTCACTCGGTTCACCCGCGCGAATGCGAACGAGTCCAGGACGACCGGAAAGCATGTTGAGTTCGCCGGTAAACATTCCGGCTTCATCAACGGCCACGACCTCCTCAGTGTTTCCCGAAGCTCGCAGAATATTGAGGTGGCCCTTGATAACAACGAAAAACTTATCTGCATTATCATCAGGTTCTACGAGGATTTCGCCAGCCTGAACCACTCGGGCCACCCCGTGCGCCGCAATGCGAGCCTGTTGCGCAGGCGTCAACTTAGGGAACATTTCATCGTTAGGTGAGACCGGGTCCGACGGCGTTACGTAAGGCATTTATCAATCTCCGCGCGCAATTGGCAATAATTGATGAGTTTACGCCTGATCTAATTTTCGAACGAGCTCGGCAGTCCTTTGATCCAATGTCCGATCACTAACCGTCGACTTCGATGACAACTTCGGTCAAAGCCTGCGGAGCTTCCTCGCGCTCTGCCGCGTCTCAAGAAAACCGTTATCCATCACAACCTCGGGCCATTTGGTCACAAAGTCCTTCGCCCGGTCGGCCTAAAAGTAAAAGATAAGAGCGCAGACGGTTATTAATCTAATTGAGGTGCGCCTGCACCTCAATTGAACCGCCTGATGACATTGCCAAGTGGAGCAGCTACCTCTTAGCACACACGCGGAGAACTATGTTGATGAATCCTCCAAAGGCGCTGTTTTTGTTGGTTCCCGCGGTTCTCCTGTTCGGTTGCCTGGTCCAGGCACAACCGTTCCAAACCCTGTCCATTCCAGCCGACTCGCCCCGCTGGGAATTGGAAGGGCAAGCCAGGGCAACCGAATACCAGGGACGCAAGTGCCTCTACCTCGATGGCGGAGCGGCGACCGTCAAAGATCTGGAGCTGCGCGACGGCGTTATCGATGTTGATATCGCAACTCCAGCCAACCGCGGATTCTTCGGCATCCAGTTTCGCATCACGAATGACGGCGCCAGCGCCGAGTGGGTTTATCTTCGTCAACATAAGTCCGGCCTTCCCGATGCGGTGCAGTACACGCCGGTCCTCAACAGCGGCCTTAACTGGCAGATCTACAACGGGCCCGGCTTCACCGCCGCGCTCGATATCCCGAAAGATGTCTGGTTTCACCTGCGCGTGGCAGTGGCCGGCGCGCAAGCGAAGCTGTACGTCAAGGACATGGACAAGCCTGCGCTTGTGATGAACGACTTGAAAAGCGGCATTCAGAAAGGTCTGGTGGCGCTGGTGGTCCTGACTGGTCCTACGTACTTTTCGAACTTCGAGCTGCGCCAAACTCCCGCAACGCCCTGGGAGCGTCACTATCCGTCGATGCCTCAGGACACGCTGACCAGGTGGAGACTATCACCCTCCTACGACGGCCTGGCGCGCAATCTCGAACGGCCGCTCTCGCCTTCGGAGCGCGACGCCATTAAGTGGCAGGACGTCGAGGCGGAAGCGCCTGGCTTCGTCGTCATAAACCGTTATCGCAAGAGCCCGCATCCAAGGGTCACTTTCGCTGGCGACTTCTCGAAGCGGCTGGAGCCGCAAGCGGGCATGAAGGTCGTGTATGCGCTCACCAACATCGTCTCTGAGAGAGACCAGGTCAAAAAACTCTACATCGGCTACAGCGACGATGTCAGCGTATTCTTAAACGGCAAGATTCTCTACCGCGGCCGCAGCGCTCAGAACTTTCGCGACCCTGGATTCCTGGGAATCGTAAATCCTGAGAACGATGCGATCTACCTTCAGATGAAGAAGGGTCGCAACGAGTTGATGCTCGCCGTAAGCGAACTCGGTGGCGGCTGGGGATTCATCTGCCGCTTGTCGGACCCCGAGAGCTAAGTTAATGAAGCATTTCGCCTGAACTCCTCACGCGAACGCCGGGCTGGCGATTTCCAATCAAGAGGTCTTCAACGCGCCGGTTCGCAATTGTCTTTTGGTTTCCTCACGGATAAACTCGGCACCCACAAACTCCGATCGAGGTGCGCGATATGTCCAGGTCCGTTCTACTAAACAAACTGCCGGTCGCATTGCTGCTCTTTGTTGCTGTTTTCGCTTGCAAGTCTCTTCAGTCGCCGGATAAGTCGACGATCTTAAACAGCCCAGACGGAAAGTTTCAGATCACCGTTCCGGATGGCTGGAGTAAGACAACTGATCTGCACAACAAAGCGGACATACAGGCAGCGAACAGGTCAAAGGAAATGTACGTAATTGTACTGATCGAAAACCAGGACGATCTGGCTAAGGACATGACGCTCGATGAATTCACCGAGATCAGCAGAAAATCCTTGATGTCCAAGTATGGATCACCGGAAGCCTCTGCGCTCGGATCAGTATCGATAAGCGGTAACGACGCCAGGCAGTATGAACTTAAGGGAACGAAGGACACCGCCTCGGTTGATTTGATCGTGAGCACGGTTAAGACACCGACGAACTACACCCAAATCCTCGCCTGGACGCTACCTTCGAAAATGAACGATAACAAGGAGACGCTCAAAAAAGTGACTGAGAGCTTTCGCGAAGTCTCGAAATGAGAGAAATCCAGAGTAGTGGTAGAGTTTTCCTCCCTCTCCCTTTGGGAGAGGGCCGGGGTGAGG
>JAWWPL010000307.1:0-7234 GCA_033850605.1 Blastocatellia bacterium
GCTCCGAAGTAGTAAAGCCGGCCAGGATTCGCCCGGCTTCGACATTTTTGCCCAGGGTGATGTTTACGGTGCGAGTGGTTGCCGGGCCGCCGGTCTTGAATTTAAGCGAGCTATCCTTTTCCACATCCGCGTACCTAACGACCTGTAGCGGATACTTATTGTCGACTTCCGCGGCGCACTCAACCAGATCAACTGAACTGTCCGTTGTGATCTCGACGTTGGTGTCGCGCGGTAAATAGATCGAATCGTATTGGCCAATAGTATTTGACTGGCCATCTGCCTTGATCGTGCACTCGCCGGCCAGGCAAATCAGGCCCGACTCGAGCGCGCCGGTGGAAAAAGTCACCGCTGGCACTTCCTGGTCGAGTATGACGCGACCATAGACCAGAAACTTCATCGCGCTGTTGGCCGGCGTGACTGAGATGTGTCGACCTTTCTGGCTGTTGGTATGCCGAAATATCCGTTGATCGTTTGTTTCTTTCATTTGTGTACTCATGATTCCCTTCTTTCTGGTTACTCCCAATTCTTGTTTAGAGTCGGGCTACTGCCCGACCAAGCGGGCGGTAGCCCGCTTCTAAGCGTTAAGATCTACAAACGGCTCAATTCACTTTGTGCTCGTCGAGCCAAAGCAAGTCCTCCAGCAAATAATAATTTCCATAGACAAGTGTGACGTCGCTGGGCCGAGTGCTCGAGCCGTGTCGCAGAACACCGGGGGGTGTATGATCGTCAGCACCCACCGGAGTCAAGTACCGATCGATTAGTGATTGCACGATTCGCTCACCCTGCCGGCGATAATCCACCGCCCTCGTCTTGTCCTTAGTCAATTCAGACAAGCGCAACAGTCCCCCCGCCATAATCGCCGCGGCCGCGGTATCTCGATTGCGAAAGTGGACGCCTTCGTCGACCATGTCGTACCACGCGACGCCATCTTCGGGCAGGTGATCGACAAGGTATTGAGCAATTCTCTCTGACGTAGATCGCAGGCGCGGATCTTTGGTTTCATCCGCGGCCACGGCGAACCCATACAAGGCCCAGGCTGCGCCGCGCGACCATGTCGTGTCGGCCGCAAACCCCTGGTGCGTGTGCGTGAAAACTCTTTCGCCGGGCCGCGCGTTGTTGGGCACCGTCACTGCGGTTGCCGGCCCAGTCCCCGAATTGAATTCCTGTCGATTGTCGCCAGGGTTGTAATGCACCGACTGAGCTACAGAGCCGTCTGGGCGCACCAACCATTCGGCCGTTCTGAGCGCATGCTTCAAACCCAGCGCGCGCCACTGCGGGTCGTTCGTTTCCCGCGTCGCCCACCACCAGATTTGCAGATTCATCATCGTGTCGATGATGGTGTCGTCGCCACTGACTTCCCAAGCTGCGACTAACTCAGTCCTGGGATTGTATAGTTGCTTCAAACGCTCAGCTCCGCGCAAACCACCCTCGCGATATGGCGGCGCCTTCGTCAAACGATAGCCATACACGGATGAATAGTAGTTAAGAAAACCCGTGTCATGGTTTTCAACCATTTCTTTACCGAGCAATCGCGTATTCCAAAGTTCTGCCCAACGGCGAAAGCGCTCGTCCTTTGTTCTGCCGTAGAGCAGCCATAATTCGCCGACCCAAAAGCTGCCCGTCCAAAAAAAGCCCTTCTGCTCTTTCCATTCGCCGGTTTGGTTTTCACCCTCGGTGAAATATCCCAGACCCTGATCGCGAGTAAATTCCGTCTTCCCCGTGCGTGAAGCGATCGGCTCCCATCTGGTTGCCGTGCGTTCGGCCGATTGCTTTAAGAGATCTATCGCTTCGGCGTAGGTTTTCGACCTGGCCGGTCGCAAACTGTCAGGCGGCGCTGATTGTAGAGATGCTTCTCGTGAAAGAAGCTCGACGCGGGCTGGCTGAGTAATCCGCCGCGTGGTCTGGCGCACCAGATCGACAAAAGAATCGAAAGTCTTTGGTGCGCTCACCGGCCATACCATTGAACCGTCGCGATTTTTTTCGGCGGCGTTTTCTGACTTCACCGCCAGGTTGTCGCTGTTCTCCTGGTCCCACACTCCCAGCACGTACCAGCTCGCGTGGCCATTTGTGAACTGTGGTTGGACTAAGAGATTTAACGGATCGTCGCCCGGTACTTTGCTTTCAGAGCCGGTGGCGATGATCGCCAGTCCAAGATTCTGATTCGGCAAATTATGGATCGCGGTAGCCGGCGGCCCTTCTTCTTCAACCTGGGGTCCCCACCAAAGACGCGCGAGCGCGGGTTCGGCCGAGGTGGGTTGAAAGACCTTTTCCTCAAGACCCGGATGCCGCACGACTCCGGTCACGAGAGTCAAACCATTCGCGCCTTCCGCCGTTACCCGATGTTCAAAGCCGTGCTTGCCGGCCCATTGCGTCATCCGGCTGGTGAGATTTACTTCTCGGCCGGCGACCTTCCATCCCTTGTAGGTCAGTTCGACGATCACACGGACCGGGCCGGCGTTGATGATCCGCCACTTGCGTTCGGCCACATCGGAAACCTTCACGACCTTACCGTCGACGAGAGCCGCTACTGCTCCGATACCAATGGCATCGCCAATCCGGTAAATGTCCCTACCTAAGGGCGACTCCCAATGATAGACATACTCAGGCGCGCCGAACATCTCGAGATACAGACCCGGTCGTCGTTTGCCGAAGACATCGATCGCGTTGCGTTTATCAAAATAGATGCGCCACGCATTCATTTCCGATTCCCAGGCGAGCCCGTCAAACTTCATCGTGAATTTAGCAGCAGTGCGCTTTGGATATTCACTGCGCAAGCGCTGCATGGTCGCTGCTTCACCATAGGCGATAGTCACCACGCGAGTCTGTTTTGGCTTCAGCTCAATCTGGAAGGCGATCTCGTCATACTTGTTGTCTCCATCCAAATCATCAGCCTGTGAAGGGAGTTCGATCGTCTGCAAAGTCTGCGCGTCTTCCGCAAGAGTAGATGCTTCACTCGTGGTCACCACAATATCGCCCGCTTTGAAGTCCGGTGCGATGCGTTTTAAGTCAGCGACGCTGATGACGATGTTTTCGTGTAAACGCAACTCATCAGTCGGATTCGTGACTGAAAGTTTAAGCACTTTCACGCGTGGCGCGGCCAATGCGGACACTCCGGCCAACAGCAATGCCAAAGAGAGAAATCTCGTGATATACCTAGCGTTCAACTGTCCCCCCTCACCTCGGCAACGTTTCTTTTAGCTCCTGATAGCAGATCTGCATTTACGTGAAAAGCCTTGTTCTCTGGCCGGCCTCAGACCAGTCTCGTTCAGTTGCGGCACTCCTGCCCCAAGGCCAGGCCGTAGTGATTCGAAATCCGTCATGATCCAGGGACACGCGCCGCGCCAGAAGGAATTCTCTTCAAAATTTACTTGCGGTAGGTAAAAGTTCTCCCTTATTCCTCGTCACCGTCGGGACTTCCTTTTTTTCTGCGGCTCCCACGCTGCCGCCCGCTTTACTCATGCTCGTCATCGTTCCTGTTTTGCCGAACAACGAAGAGCATCAGCAAGCGAGAGCGGCCACGCGGAGTCGCAAAAAAGATCAGAAGTTAAGTTTCAGACCGAACTGAATGTTGCGCGCCGGCCCGGCGGTTGAAATCTTGCCAAAGGCTCCGTTTGAAGGACCACCAGCCGCTGTCAGGGTCCCGAAAGCCACGTCCGGCGATCTGAAGTTTGCGCGGTTGAAGGCGTTGAACATGTCCGCCTGAAACCGCAGGTTGAATCGTTCGGTGAGCCTGAATTGCTTGCGCATCGAGAAATCCCAGGTAACCAGATTAGGGCCTTGAACAATTCCCACGGGAGCATTCCCGCGACGCCCCAGCGGCGCCGGCGCGAATGCCGCCGGGTTGATCCAGCCGTCAGGGCCCGGTTTAGGCAGCAGCACGGGACCACCCAGATAGTCTGCACGGCGCGTACCTATTGCGGTGCTTCCCGTCGGCGTAAAATACGCGCCGCTTTGGTAACGCGTAATCCCACTTACTTCCCAGCCCGACAACACCGCCCCTTCCACACCTTTCTTCGAGCGGAGGAACGGGATTCTATAGTCGTAGGTAGTCACGAAGATGTGGCGTCGATCAAAGGTTGCTGGACCATAGTTGTAGTGACGATTGTAGGGATCCTCACCTACGTCTAAGCCGTCACCGTTGCCGCTGGTGTCCGTCAGTGTCTTGGACAAGGTATAGGCGGCGGTCAGTTCCAGATCTCCCTTGCGCTTGGCCGCGTATAGCTGTAGGCCGTTGTAAGTTGAAGTGGCGTCTGAGAGACGAAATGAGATTGCGGTGAAACCCTTGTAGGGACGCAAAGCGTTAAGATTTACGTTGGGTCCCGGAGCGACGTTCGCAACCAGTGCATCGAACGGAACCGCGTTTAGATCCGGTTGCCGGATGAGGTGCCTGCCCTGATTACCGACGAAGCTCGCCTCCACAAAAAACCCTCGCGGCAACTCCCGTTGCACGCCAAGGCTGTAGTTCATTGAGTAAGAAATATCCAGGTTCGGGTCGATCGCATTGATCGTTCCGAATGGAGCGAGCGCCGAAGGAGTGCCCCCAGAGACATTCGATAGATTCCCGTTTTCAAACTGAGGAGTGGCGATAAAGGGCGGGACATTCACCTGTGAAAAGATCAGGTTGCCCTCAACCTTGTCATAGTACATGCCAAAGCCGCCGCGAATCGAAGTCTTACCATTAGCCCATGGATCATACGAAAAACCAAACCGCGGCGCTATCTTGTTGGCTGGCTGGTAGAAACCACGTGGCGCTCCCGTGGGGACCTGCGCCAGAATGGCCGCGCTGGCGCTGACTCGCCCTGCCTCACTTGCCGGGACGCCACTCCCCGCCGCGACCAATCCGTTGAAGCGATTACCGCCCTTGGTCGCGTCGATGTTCCCGTTACTTAGGATCGTCACAGCTTGACTGGGACTGTAACGACTGGGATCAAAATTCGCCATGTTGTTGGCCTGCGTATAGGTTGGCCCGTAGTGATAGAAGCGCGCCCCAATTTCAAGACTGAGATTGCGGGTGACCTTCCAGCTGTCGGTGGCATAAGCCTCGTACTGATTGAAGCGAAAGAATCCGATGGGGTCGTTGTCGGCTTCGTTGTAGGTGCGAAAGTTTCCCAGCAACGCATCAGCAAAAGCGTTACCCGTCGACTTCGTAGCGTTGGTGTTGAAAGCGAGGTTGCCTGTGTACCCCGAGCGCCCGTTCTGGTCTTTGCGATTACGAACAATGAGCGCTCCCGTCTTTAAGGTGTGCTTGCCGTGAATGATGGTCAGGTTGTCGCTGACGGCAATGTCGGTTGTGGGCGACAGCAGCGAGGCCGACGGGCCACTGAAATTAGCGTAGGCCGCGCCGCCGGCGAAGCTGGTGTTAGGAATGCCATTGTCGAAGCGCCCGCCGGAAAAGAGTTGCGCGTAGGTAAAACCAAAGGTGTCCCGCTTCCAAAATTCGCCGACTGGGGGAATCCGTTGACCATTCCATGTGGAGTTAATCTTCGCTTCGTTAATCAACGTGGGACGAACGAGCCAGGTGTACGACACCTGCACGCTATATCCTGGACGCAAGCGATTGGTGGGAATCGTGGGCAATGGCGAGGTAATGAAGGTGCCGTAGGGATCGATCAAGTTGTAATAGTCATGGAAGTAGCGACCATAGATGCTGTGCTTTTCGTTGAAGCGGTAATCAATCCGCGCATTATCCTCGCGCCAATCGAGTGGGTTCGGCTGCTGGAAGGTGGTGTTGTTGGCTGTTGGTGTATCGGCATAAGCAACACCCAGTTTCTCCATGGCGCTGAAGACTGAAGCGATGGCTTTTCCGTCAGTCGTCAACAGGCTGGATGGAATCGCGTTCCCTGCGAAACAGCCGGTCCGAATTGCTGCTGTCTTAATGCTGCCATCCGCATTGAAAGTTGGGGCGACGCACGTACTTGCTGCATTGGCGGGATTTCGCAGGACTCCGTCATCCGCCGTTCCAATAGCACCGTCTGGTCCCCGCAGGCGCGAGGAGAAATCCCCTAACCTTTCCGCCCGAGTAGGCAGACTCCGTTTTACTGGAGCCGAATCCAGCCGAATGCGTTTGTATTCCTGGCCCACGAAAAAGAAAAGCTTGTCTTTCTTGATTGGTCCGTTGAAGTTCCAGCCGAAATTGTTGAAGCGCAGCTTGGCCCTTACCGGCGAGAAGAAATTGCGAGCGTCAAGCTTGTCATTGCGAAGGAACTCAAAGGCGCTTCCGTGATAAGAGTTGCCACCGCCGCGGGTTACTATATTGACCGCTGCGCCGGCGTTGCGTCCGTATTCAGCCGAGAAGTTGGAGGTTTGAATCTTCACTTCTTCTATGAAGTCGATGCCCACGTTGTTTACCTGGCTGTTGTTACTGCCAGAGTCCATATTGAAACCGCCATCCACCGAAAGACTGTTGTAATTGGGGCGGTTACCATTGATGGCCGCCTGGCTGATGCTCAGGCTGGTAGTCAGCGCTAGCTGATCTTCGTCAAGGATGGCCGCGCCGGGAATAAGGGTAACAAGCTGCATGTAGTTCCGCCCGTTCAGCGCCAGGTTCTGCACCTGCCGCTTGTCAACAACACGAGCCACTTCGCCTGAAGTGGTGTTAACGGTTTCGCCGGCGATCGTTGAGATCTGCACCGTCTCAGTCACCTGACCGGGCTCGAGAGTGATATCTACCGTCAGGCGGGCGTCGGCAGTGACTGCGACCCCAGATTGGTTGGCGTGTTTGAAACCAGCCCGCTCGGCTGCCACGCTGTAAGTGCCGACGGGAAGATTGGTGGCCGTGTAGAATCCTTCGTCATCGCTGGTGGCTGTGCGCACGAAATTCGTGGCCAGATTGGTTATGGTGACGTTGGCGTTGGGAATTGCTCCGCCGTTTGAGTCTTTCACTGAGCCTGAGATTCGTCCGAAATTCGTCTGAGCCTGTATCGTAAGGCTCCCGCAGACCATTAAGAGGAGCAAGGTTGCGATTCTAACGACGGAAGAGTTTTGCGACCCTGAGTTGTTTAGGCTTTGCATATGGAACCTCCAAGGAAGAATTCTGAGCTTAAGCAACCAGCCGTTCGGCAAGAACGTTTGGTTACCCACAAGTTAGCCCGACACCTTGTTTTAGTACTTCTTGAAAAGCGAACTGGAAAAGCGATCTATCTATCTGGACCTAAGCGCTGGACCTAAGCGACGCGAGGGGCGGCAAAGGTAGGCGCAGCGATCAGAGCCGCGGCGCCGCGCAATCGTGGATATT
>JAWWPL010000336.1:0-3748 GCA_033850605.1 Blastocatellia bacterium
GTTCCTTGTCTCCGGCTGCCCGTCAAGTTCGTCTGAGATAGTACCCATAAGAAATGTCCGGCATTGTTTAGGGTCGGGCTACTGCCCGACCAGGCGGCGGTAGCCCGCCTCTAAACCTAAAGATTACGCCGCGCGTCGCATCAGCAGATAAGCCTTAATGAAATCATCCAGATCGCCGCTGAGCACAGAATCGACGTCACCTCGCTCAAGCTTTGTCCGCGCGTCCTTAACCAGTTGGTAAGGCGCCAGGACGTAATTGCGAATCTGCGATCCAAAACTAATTTCCTGTTTGTTGGCCTCAAGCAAGGCAGTTTCCGCTTTTCGTTTTTCCAGTTCCATTTCATACAAACGAGAACGCAAGACCTGCATCGCGACGGCGCGGTTCTGATGTTGCGAGCGCTGGTTCTGACACTGCACCACAATCCCGCTGGGGAGGTGCGTAATGCGGACCGCTGAATCGGTCGTGTTGATGTGCTGACCGCCTGCGCCGGTTGCGCGATAAGTGTCGACCCGCAAGTCCTTTTCGTTAACCTCGACTTCAATGTCTTCGTCGATCTCGGGATAGACGAACAGCGAAGCGAAGGATGTATG
Organism: Blastocatellia bacterium; assembly: GCA_033850605.1. Taxonomy (GTDB): domain Bacteria; phylum Acidobacteriota; class Blastocatellia; order Pyrinomonadales; family Pyrinomonadaceae; genus UBA11740. Next base: position 592 of record JAWWPL010000336.1, read on the forward strand.
ACGACGTGCGGCCTGATCAAACGGCGAGATGCGCACCAGCCGGTGTACGCCGGCTTCGGCAGCCAACAAACCATATGCGTATTCGCCTTCGACCTTAAAAGTCACGCCTTTGATTCCCGCTTCCTCACCTGGTTGATAATCGATAATCTCGGCCTTGAACTCCCTCCGCTCGGCCCACTTCAGGTACATACGCAAAAGCATCTCGGCCCAGTCCTGCGATTCGGTTCCGCCCGCTCCTGGGTGAATTGTGCAAATTGCGTTACGCGCATCGTTCTCACCGGCGAGCAGCGTTTCGGTCTCGGCTTGCAGAATTTCGTGTTCCAGACGCTCGAGTAGTTCACGCAATTCATTCAGCGAGCCTTCATCTTCTTCCGCGAATTCAAAGAGCACGGCGGCGTCGGAAACTTCGGTTTCGAACTTCTCCTGCCGCTCGATGGTTCGTTGTAGGCGGCTGCGTTGCTGCAAAAGTTTCTGGGCAGCTTCCTGGTTTGACCAGAAGTCCGGTGCGGAAGCCTGGACTTCGATCGTGTCTAGTTCGGCCTGCTTCGCAGGGACATCAAAGAAACCTCCCGAGTTGTTCGACTCTTTTCCGGAGGTCCTCGTAAGAAGTTTTCAAATCCTGAAGTGATAGGGTGGCAATCATTTTTAACCTCTTCTATTCGATCTTAGTTCTTATACATCCTATTCGTCCTATAGGTCCTATATGATGCTGAGATAAGTCCCAAACTAATTAAGGCACAGGCGTAAACAAAAACGTCGCCGTATCGCGTGTAGAAGGTCTTGCCTTCCTTCTGATCGCTCAGGGACCAGGTTCGAACAGCCGGCTCGAAAGCCGGGGTGTGGTCCAGGATTCGTCCATCGGATTCTATCTCCGCACTAATACCGTTGTTCGTCACTCGGATCAGTTCTCGCCCATTTTCTACCGCCCGAAAGATCGCATTTGATAAATGCTGTCGCATCACCGGCGTCGGACCCAGGTAACCATCGTTCGAAATATTAATCAGGACGTCTGCTCCCTGGTTGGCGAAGCTACGTGCGATCGACGGGTATGCGGCCTCAATACAAATAAAAACCCCGACGCGAAAAGCGCCGAGGGGCATCAGCGTATATGAACTGCCCGGCATGAAATCGCCGACGATTCCGCGCACCGAACTCGCGCCCGGTATCCAGCGGGGCAGCGGCACGTACTCGCCAAATGGCATCAGGCGGATTTTATCATACTGGGCGACGATCCGACCCTCCTCATTTATCATGACGGCGGAATTATGTTCTCCGCCTTGCGTCGCGGGTTCGAGAGAGTTGAGCAAGATCGAAGTGTGGTTACTGCGCGCGAAATTAGTCACGACATCTCGCAGGTGCGGATCGCGCGAGTAGCTGAAGTTCATCGGGGACTCAGGCCAGACGACGAGGACGGTTGACGAGACATCCGGGTTCGCTTTGCGCAAACCCTCAGCGCTAAGCTCGAGATGTCGCTCCAACAGCCGCTCCATAGATGCGGAATCATCTGAGCCTTCCATGGGAACGTTTGGTTGAACCGCTATTACGATGGTCGCGCGGTCGCTTGGTAGTTCGCGATTTCGGGGCGTCCCAAAGCGCGAGGCGGCCATTGCCAACACTATGAAGACTATGAGAGAGACGGAGAGAGCCAACTCTCTTGTCTTGCGATTGAGCAGAGCAAAGGCCAGAGCCGCATTGGCTGTCACGATTAGGAAACTGACCGCGTAGACACCGCCCCATCGCGCCGGCTGAATCAGAGAAGCATGAAACGCCTGCGAGTAACCCAACGCATTCCACAATTGACCTGTTACCGCGTAGCGGGCCCATTCTAACGTAACCCATAAAAGCGGCGCTGCCAGGACTGCGCTAAAACCAACTTGAGCGACCAGGCGAGACAGCAGCCAGCTGAAGCCAGCGGGAAACAGCGCCACCAGCGCGATAGGCAACAATAAAAGTGGGTAGGCCAGCCGGGGAGAAATATGCGCATAGCGAATCATTGGATACGTGAGCCACCAGCATGTTCCATAAAAGAAGATTGCGCCCCACAACCAGCCCAAGAGCAACGCGCGTCCTGCTTTCAAAGGTCGAGCGACTACCAGGAGGAAAGGAGCCAGGCCAATCCATGCGAGCGGCCACAGCTCAAAGTTCGGAAAAGAAAGGATTAGCAGCAGCGCCGAAGCGATCACCAGGGATGCTTCAGCAAGCGTGGGAATGCCAGCGCGGGCGGCCGTGGCGACTGGCAATTTGCGATAAGGCGTCACGGCAACCGCATCCTGCATTCGCGGAGTTTAGCAGAAGACGAGGCCAGGTCTTAGTCACGTCCTAGCTGCAATGGGCCAAAAGCGCGTTGGGCATCTTCGGGGCATTAGCCCGACCGTCAGGGAGGGCTCCGTGACTAATCGACTCCTCCCTGACGGTCGGGCTAATGCCCGCATGCGATCCAACTCGTGACAATACATACTTACCGTTCCCGTAAGTTTATCGGCTCATCCAGATCAGGTTTCTGGAAGGGTTCAAGTAAATCAAAAAAATAAGTTCAGTTTTTTCTGGAAGCCGGCAAGGCAAGCCGTCCACACCTCAAAATCGGGGAGAACCGACAAAAACCGTCACTGTCAAAGTGACAAAATCCGTCGTTCTGACTGGTCGACGGCAACGATGCCCGATCTTGATCGGTCGGGTTCTTCCCAGTCTGACCGGACTCGAACTCAAATGAAGCGTCTTGAGAAAAGATTCTTCGGATGTTAGCAAATAATTAGCTCTAAATGCAGGAGAACCCGGTCATTGCTGACCGGGTTCCAATTCGGGGGGATGTGACTGAAGGGTTGCTCGGCGGGCGGCTGGCGCAGCGGCATGCGGCGCTCAGAGAAGTGATGGCGGCGGGGGCACGTTTCATTTCGTGCTAGCCGTTCCTATGCTCAGCACTTCTCGTGCCATGATCTCGTAAGAGGGAATCTGCAAGTACGAATCGCCGTTATGGATAGTGCCCTAGAGTTGGTTGCTATGAGGCCGAGCGGGGCTCCGGCCCAGCAACTGAGCCCTCCCTGACGGTCGGGCTAATGCCCAGGCAAAAACAACTTTAGGACACTGTCACATTATGGAAGAGCTTTCGCAGACTCGCAGTCTGATCACGGGCCCAAACGCGGGAGAACCCGGCCATTGC
>JAWWPL010000517.1:0-5288 GCA_033850605.1 Blastocatellia bacterium
GCGCCGTGGGACAAGATGCTTAACGAGTTTCGCGATTTCCTGTTGTTGGTTCCGGTAATGATTGTGTTATCCGTGGTCCTGGAGCGCCAATCTTACTGGCGTTATCTGTTGCTGGCGTTTTTCGTCGCGAGTAGTTGGATCGCCTTGATGGGTGTCGTTGAGTACTGGTTCCCGGGAGTCGAGAACCTTTTCCCCGCTTTCATCCATGCCGCGAAGCCTGAAGCGACAGCAGACGGTTTCATGCGAGCGCAATTCTCGTTCTGGGGAGGATCTCCGGCGACCTTCATATGTGTACTGGCATTGCCTAGCGCCATCTTTCTTGCGAGTTGTTGGCGCGGATGGATAGCGCGTCTGGCAATCATTTCGTCCGCAGTCTTGCAAATAATGGCCATTTACATTGGCGGTTATCGGAGCATCTGGCTGGTTTTATTAATTCAAGTTCTGGCTGTCTGTCTGCTGCGGGTGAAAAAGCACGGCGTGGCCATCGCCGTTCTGGTCCTCGTCGTTGCGGCCGGCGGGTATCAGTTCATTCCCAACACAAATGAACGGTTGACTACCGGTCTCGCCGCCCTGCAGGGTGCTCCCGTTGACCATAGTGCACAGGAACGCAAGTACCGCGCACTCGAGGCTTGGAATGAAGCCATTGAATCTCCTTTTGGCGGCGGCTGGAGCCATGCGGGATGGGTACATAGCGATTTCCTTCAGGTGGCCGCAAACCTGGGCCTCATTGCCGGCCTCATCTTCCTGGGCGGATACCTCTACACTTTGCTGCGCGTCGTTCGCCAAATGCCGACCTGGCTGAAGACGACTTCCCAGGGAGAACTGGGGTTATATGTCTTATTGTCATTTCTGGGTGTAGGTTGCTTACTGGCAATGCAAGGTGTCGAAGTGTTGCCGCAAATGGTTCTGCCGGTTTGGTTCGTCTGGTCGATGGTAGAGATCTGGCTGCGGCAGAACTCATCAGCGAAAGAGTTATCATATTCTTATGCGCCCGCAAATTTCTATCCTGTTGCCGACTTTCAATAACGCCGCGACGGTGCGCGAAACGTTGGAGTCAGTAAAGTGGGCTGACGAGATTTTGGTCGTTGATTCCTTTAGCACTGACGCTACGTTGGAGATTTGTCAGGAATACGGCGCCCGGATTATTCAGCATGACTACATCAATTCGGCGAAGCAGAAGAACTGGGCGGCCCCACAATGCAGGCACCAATGGGTTTTGCAAATCGATACTGATGAAACTCTGGGACCAGACGCGCTCGAAGAAATCGAGGCGGCGCTGAAATCCGGCGCTGAGAGCGTGCAGGCGTTTCGCTTGCCGCGCAAAAATCACGTCCTGGGCCGTTGGATGAGGCACGCCGGGATCTATCCCGATTATCAAACCAGACTGTTCAGACGCGACCACGGCCGTTGGATTGAACGCGAAGTTCACGCTCAGGTCGTCGTTCCGGGTGAGGTGCGAATCCTGAACCATCACATAATGCATTACGGCATGCCTAATATATCGAAGCAGATCCGCAACCTTGACCGCTATACACGCTATGAGGCCGATGAGCTTCAAAAGCAGGGAGTTCGATTCGGATGGAGTCGCCTGGTTTTACGGCCATGGCTGGTTTTCCTTCATCGATACTTCTGGCTGAAGGGGTTTCTCGAGGGCTGGCGAGGGTTTGTGGTTTGCAGCTATTTTGCTATTTACGATTTTCTTTCCCAGGCGAAGCTCTGGGAGTTGGAAGAACTGGGACTGGAACAGAGTCCGCGATAGCCTTACCTCATTCTGAAATGCAATCCGAAGCAGCCAAGACCGTAGTCTTTGTAGAATCCGCCGCCGCCATGGGCGGGGTTCAATTCAGCACGCTGTATCTTGCGCAAAATCTTGATCCTTCACGGTGGCGCCCGATAGTGCTTTGTCCTGAAGAAGGAGATCTCACGCGCGCTTGTCGCGATTCCGGAATTGAAGTCCACCTGCTGCCCCGGCCCCGTCTTTGGTCCACCAGTGTTCGCATGGGCGCGGCCCGGTTGCCCAATCCCGCCGCTTGGGCATGGGATCTTTGGTTGATTACCAGGGCGGCGAGAAGGCTGAAAAAGTTTCTGGTTCAATGCTCACCCGACATAGTCGTGACCAAGGGACTCTCTTCTCATCTCCTGGGGGGCCTGGCGACGCGGAAGTTGCGGACTCCTTGCGTGTGGCACGTGCAGGATTTCATTTCCGAGCGAGCGCTGGGAATTTACCGTCGCGCCTTTGGCCTCGCCGCTCGCTGGCTGCCAGATCAAATCATAGTCGATGGCAGAACCATAGCCGGACAGTTACCGCGATCGCTGCAGCCGCGCATCACTGTGATTCACAACGGCGTCGACACGAACATCTTCCGGCCGGATCTTGATGGTCTTCCCGTCCGGCGCGAGTTGGGTATTCCAAATGATCATTTAGTGATAGGGCACGTCGGGCGCGTTACCCGATGGAAGGGTCAACATTATCTGATTGAGGCCTTCTCGCGAGTGGCGAATGACAACCCGAACCTGACCCTCTTATTGGTTGGCTCTCCCGTTTTCGATAACGCTTCGTATCAGCGAAGCCTGCACAGTCTGACGGCTCAATTTGGTTTGGAAGATCGGATCAAGTTCGCAGGCTACCGGCATGACCTGCCTGACGTTCTGGCCGCGATGGATATCTTCGCGTTCACTTCAGTAGAGAAAGATACCAGTCCGCTGGCCTTGCTGTCGGCAATGGCTTGCGGGCTTCCCGTCGTGGCCTTTGACATCGCCGGTGTTCGCGAATTGCTCGCCCACGAAGATCAGTTTTTGTTAGTGCCGGCGGAGAACGTCTCTGAGCTGAGTCGAGCACTGTTACTAGTGCTCGGAGATGCAAAGCTGCGGCGGGGATTGGCTGATTCTGCACGTCAGCAAGCGACAAATGAATTCGGTTTGGGAAAGTACCGGGAGCGAATCGAGCAAGTGTTTCGTGGCGCCCTGCTGGACCGTCATCCAGGTATCGAGGTAAACCATTCCGAAGTTCGACCAGCGGCCTCTGAACTACATATCTAATCGATAGTGCGTCGAATTCTTTTCATCCACAATTCGTTGACTGAGTTCGTGCGGCTGGATCTCGCAGAGTTGCGCAAGCACTACGACGTTACGGAACGCTACGAGAATTCCCGCTGGATTAACCCGGCGGCCCTCTGGCGCCTGGTGAAGGAACACGATCTGGTTTTCGGCTGGTTTGCTTCATGGCACACGTTTCTACCCTTAATGATGGCTTCGATCTCACATACGCCATCCGTGCTGGTGGTTGGAGGTTACGATCTTGCCAATATGCCGGAGATTGGTTACGGGCATCAGCGCGGCGGATTAAAAAAATGGGTAAGCCGGCGAACGATGCGACTCGCCAGCCGCCTGGTGACCAATTCGATATATAGCCGCGACGAAGCGATCAGGAACGCGGCAGTATTTACCGAACATATCGACGCGGTCTATCACGGCGTGCCGGATCAGTTTGGAGGATTGCCGCCAGGCTCGCGCGCGCGCATGGCGCTGACCGTCGGCAACGTCGACCGTAGTAACCTTCAGCGTAAAGGCCACGAACCGTTCGTGCGCGCCGCTGCGCTGTTACCGGATGTGAGCTTTGTCCTGGTGGGTAACTGGAAGGACAACGCGATTGAATATCTGCGCAGCATTGCCACCCCGAATGTCACGTTCACCGGCCGAGTCAGCAATGACGCGCTGCTCGACTATTACCGCAAGGCCGCGGTTTATGTTCAGCCTTCGCTCCACGAAGGCTTTGGTTTGAGCGTAGCCGAAGCAATGCTGGCGGGATGCGTCCCCGTTACCACCGGAGTCGGCGCCCTGCCGGAGGTGACCGGTGAATGGGGCGAAAGATTGCAAGGGGCTGATCCGGAGCAGATCTCGCAGGGTGTTCGGGCTGCGCTCGCTTATCCCGAGGAAGCACGCGCAAGGATTCGCCGGCAGATTCTGGAAAAGTTTCCCATGAAGAATCGCCGGGAACAATTGGAACAGATCATCCGGCCATTGATGAATGGTCACAGCATAAACTAATGCAGAACTCTCCATTCGTTTCGCTGTTGATGGCTGTGCGCAATGAAGCCTCGTTCATTGAGCGCAGCCTGGGCGCGGTGCTCGCGCAGGACTATCCGCAAGATCGTTTCGAAGTCATAGTCGCCGACGGCCTCTCAACGGACACCACTCGGAAGATTAACGAAGCTCTGGCAGAGCAATATCCAAACCTGGGTCTGGTTGATAATCCGGGAAGGATCGTCTCGACGGGACTGAACGCGGCATTGCGCGTGGCCAGGGGTGAGATCATTATCCGCGTCGATGGCCACACAGTGATTGCGCCGGACTATTGCCGCCAGTGTGTCGAGACCTTGCGGCAAACTGGCGCGGACAATGTCGGGGGCCGGATGAGTGCCGTCAGCGAGGGAGTCTTTGGCCGAGTGGTCGCGCTGGCCACCAGTTCGCGCTTTGGTATCGGAGATGCTCGATTTCATTACTCGGATCGCGAGGAGTGGGTTGATACGGTGTACCTGGGCGCCTGGCCCCGCGAGGTTTTTCAACGGGTCGGGTTGTTCGATGAAGAGATGGTGCGTAATCAGGACGATGAGTTCAATTATCGCTTGCGCGCTGCGGGCGGAAAGATCTTGCTGAATCCGCGAATCAAATCCCAGTATTACAATCGAGCTACGCCACTGTCACTGTGGCGCCAATATTTTCAATATGGCTATTGGAAAGTGCGCGTTCTGCAAAAACATCCCCGCCAGATGTCGTCCCGTCAGTTTGTGCCGCCACTTTTTGCGATGACGTTATTTTTGCTTTGCCTGACGACGCCGTTCCTTAGGGCCGGCAGGTTCTTGTTGGCAGCAATTGTCATCACTTACTTGGTGCTCAGCCTTGGGGCCTCAATCCTATCCGCGCGCAAAAACCATTGGCGTCTCTTACCGCTCTTTCCGGTGGCGTTCGCGATAATTCACTTCGCTTATGGCTCGGGATTTCTCCTTGGACTAGCCCGGTTTTGGAATCGCTGGACAGACCACGGAACCAGCCCAAGTCAATCGAACGTGCTACGCGATGTCGCGCCGCTCCAGTAAATGGAAGTCTCGCCCATTCAATCAGCAGTAAATAGTTTCTCTCTGACCTCGTCCGGGGACGCGTTAAGTACCCCCACCAGCGAGGCAAGACGAAGGACCTATGTTCTCTTGTCGATCATAGGACTTGCTTTGGTTCTCAGGCTCTATGGAATTTCGTTTTACACATTGGAGGGCGATGAGTACAACAGCATC
>JAWWPL010000349.1:0-10051 GCA_033850605.1 Blastocatellia bacterium
GTGCCGGCGGCGTTTGTCTGTGGTGTTATCAACTCCAAAGCCTCGGCCTCGTCTTTGACGACACTCAGATGCCTGGTTATCCCCAGCATCTCGAACAACTTTGCAGTGTGGCTGTTCACATCAGAAAAGATCAGGCGCGCCTGGTTTTGCTCCGCGGCATCGATTACGCCCATAAGAATCGAGACACCGATGCTGTTTACCAGTTCGGTATCCCGGAAATTGATCACCAGCGCCCGGCAACCCGACTCAAGCTGGCGCTTACATTCACGCTCGATGCGCTCGCCACTCAGCTTGTTCAGATAATCGCTGGCATAAATGATTGCCGTGTCTCCAATGCAGCGAGTCTGCACCGGAATCTCGCCTGGTGTATCCGCCAACTTGCTTCCCCCCCCCGTTCAGTGGCTCAGTTTAGCACAAGCGCGCTGCTGCCACGTCCCACTATATGCGTTCGGGAATTCTCAAGTCGGGGGAACTCAAACAACATCGTGCGCCTTCCTCTGGCTACGACCTGACCCGATTCGATCGCGTCCTCCCGTGACCGTTTGGAAACGTTCGATCCCAAACGCGCTTTAGAGAAAGCTGGAACACTGCCAGCGTGACGCCGCACGCGGCGATGACCGGCGGGTAGGCTTCAACTATGTAACGTGTTTCCGGAGCGTAGAAGTAAGCCATGAAGACGGTGCGCCCCAAAACTACTAACCAAAGCAAAACGAGAAACGGCGAGCGCCTGGAGAACCATGCCAGACCCAGACCGCCTCCGATAATTATCGGCAGCACAGAGAGAATTCTAATCAAGAGCAGGAAACGGGGTGACATAGAGGGCAAAATCTTGAGTAGGCCGCCATGATTGGTGGGTTCTCGAACGGCAAAGCCGGTAAGCCACATCGACGCGGCCCGGCGCAGTGGCAGGATGACAAAGAAACGAACCGGAGAATGCCGAATTCGCTCACTGGCAATCGCGTCAAACTCATCACTAATCGCCGGAGTGAACAGCAGGGTCTGATTGTAACGGGAAATCAGGTCCGAAACGCGCTGACGCTCAGCGGCGGAGTCGAAGGCGTCGTTCGGCAATTTATTCGAGTCTAAGGAGGCGGCGCGAATATGAAAAGCGGGCGGAAAGACAGTACTGAAATAAGTTTCATCCGTAATCCATGTCCGTATCCAGTGAAGATATCCTGTGGGTATATATCTGGGTTGTGGCAGTCCATATTCAGACGCAAGTGGTTGAAACTTTTCGAATTCCAAATAATTGCGCGCAGTCCATGGGGCCAGCACGATCGGAATCGCGATACAAAACCCAAGCAGGTCCCGGGTCCTTACCCACGAACGCTCTATTGCGACTCGACCGAGCAAGACCAGCCCGATGGCGCCGGCCAGAAGGAGTGAATCCGGTCGCGTTAAGATGGCCGCCCCGGTTACCAGTCCGGCAACGAACCATAGCCAGCCTCGTTTATTGCTGCTGAGAATCGCTTGAATGAAGAGCGCTATGGCCGCCATCGTCAGAGCAATCGCGAACGTTTCAGTCAGCAAGTCGGCGGTCCAAATGGCCGTGAACCACGAGAGTACTCCATAGATAATCATCGCGAAGATCGCCGCCGGCGCTTGCTGTCCGAACGGAGCAAGATTGAATGCGACGAAACCGACAAGGAGACAGCTAACAAGATCCAGGAAGACCTGCACGATGCGCACAGCCATTTCGTGTCTTCCGAAAACGGTGTAGGTTGCGGCGATTAGTAACGGGTACGCCGGCGCCGCGGCTTCGCTGGGTTGATAGGGGGCCTGCTGGTCAAGCGAAAAACCGTGACCATCGAGAATATTAATCGCGGTCGCGATATATCGCGCTTTCGCGTCTCCATTGGGCGGCGGAGCAGTCATCAAAAGGACGGACCGGGCCGCCAGAGCAAGTAAGAGAATGACTGCTAGTTTGGCCCAGTGACTTCGCAGAAAGCGAACGAAACTTCTATCCTCCGTTCGGATTGAGGAAGCCACAGACGTTCGTTCGCGAGGAGGCAAAGGTCGCGAAGTTACTGTTCCCATGCTTTGCTCCGGCAGCCCCCTGAGGCGTCGCTGCAGTCATTTGTGGTGCAAAAGCAGTTTGGACGGTACGCTCCACCTCCACGGGAAGTCAAACCTCAAAGATCGTGCCGGAGCCGCAGAATGGTCGTGCCCTACCCATAGGCGGCTGATGTGGTTTGCCCCGCTGATCGTTACCTACTTCAGGCGGGGCAAGACATTTCTCTTGGACATTCAAATTCAAATAGCACTATACTGGCCGCCTTTCGCAGGTTAAGCGTCGCCCCCAATGAATCTAAAGCCTCAACTAACGAAGTGGTTCGTTTTCTGTCTGACGCTTCTGCCACCCTGCCTGCTGGCGCTGCTGATCTTCAGATACAGCGTCGATCTTCCACAATGGGATCAGTGGGCTTACGTATCCTTCTTTGAGAAACTGTCGCGTGCGTCGTTAACTTTCGGCGACCTGTTCGCCCAGACGAATGAATACAGGCAATTCTTTCCCAACCTTGTATTTGTGGCGCTCGGCTGGTTAACGCGTTGGGATGTCAGATATGAAATGGTCGTTACTTTTCTCACGGCCTGCTTGATTTCGCTCAATGTCTACCGCCTGGCCGAAAAAACGATCAGTGATGATGGAACGTCCAGGTTGTTCCTCTTTCTGTTCGCCAATCTAATTATTTTTTCTCCGGTGCAGTACGAAAACTGGCTGCAGGGCCAACAGTTGGTCTATTACTTTCCCATCGCCTGTGTCACCGCCTGTCTGCTGGTCGGCCTTTCTGGTTGGAATCTGAAAACGAAGTTCGGCGTCTGTGCCTGCCTTTCTGTCGTCAGTACATTCTCTTCCGCCAACGGGATTCTGTGCTGGTTGGTGGTATTGCCGGCTCTTGTTCTGGCGGATTCAGCAAATCGTTCCGCTACGCGAAGGCTGATCGTCGCATGGGTTATCGGGTGTTTAGCGAGCGCGGCCCTTTACCTCTTTGACTATCACAAACCATGGTGGAGTCCGAGCCCGTCTACGGCCGTATTCCACCCCCTGCAGGCAATCGCTTACTTTCTCGGCTTTCTCGGTGCGCCGCTTGCCCTCGAGAAAGGAAAGGTCGCGGCTGTCGTGGGTCTCATTCTCATCTGTGCGTTCGGCCTTTCAAACGTTTACCTGATCAAGCGCCGCTCAGACCCGGCCCTGGTACGCCGGATGATCGTCTGGTTAATGATCGGATGGTATTCCGTCCTGACCGCCGTGATGACTACAATTGGCCGGCTTGGATTTGGTGTTGGACAATCACAAAATACGCGATACATAGGCTTCTCAGCCTACCTGATCGTCAGCGTGATCTTCGGTGTCAAGATCATCATTAAGGATTTGTCGAGCAGAAATGATTCCCCAATCCGGGTAATTCTGGTTCGGCGCACAGCGTTCCTGTTTATCGGCGCACTGATTCTATTGCAGCCATTCATTTTTGTTTGGTCGATAAATAGAATGAGCGAAATGAGGACGACACTACTGCAAGCGAAAGCTATGGTGTTGTTCATCAATCTCAAGCCGGACCCGGTCCTGATAAGCACCTTATATCCCGACCTCAACTCCCTGGCCCATGAGGCAAATGAGTTGAATCGACTTGGCTTTCTACGGCCGGGACTGATTAATAGCCTGAGAGTCCCGGCATTTGCCGAGGGCAGCTCGAACTCGGCTAATTACGGATCGTGGCTGTTAACTCGAACAGCCAACGATCAGTTTGTTGCTGGAGGACAGGCAACCCTGCCTGATCGCGGAGAAGGGGCCGATGCGGTCATTCTCGCTTACCAAAACGACGGCCGCGAGACCTTGCTGTTTCGAATTACGCGTCCCCAGTCAACCCCCGCGAAATTATGGCGCCGATGGCGGCCTTCGGGTCAGTGGCAAGTGTCGTTTTCTGCCGCTGAGTTGCCGGCTCAGCCTGTTACGTTAACTGCGTGGGCATTTGACGCCACTAGTGGGAAAGCGTTTCCACTAAACGGCTCGTTTGTAATTCCGGAGTCCAGGTAGTCGGCAAAGAATCATGAGTCGTTCAAATAGCATTACCGCCTTCTTGCCGGTTTTTAACGATCACGGGACGATCGCACGTCTGGTGAACGACGCCCTGTCGGTTCTACCGTCGTTCACCGATGACTACGAGGTTATCTTGATCAATGACGGCAGCACCGATCAGAGCGGCGCCATCGCCGATGAGCTTGCGCGCACATCGGCGCATGTCAAAGTTGTCCATCACGCCAGCAACCAGGGATATGGAGCGGCGTTGCGGACCGGCTTTAAACACGCCCGCGGAGATCTGATTTTTTATACTGACGGCGATGGGCAATACGACGTGCGCGAGCTGGCTTTGCTTATTCCACTAATGACCGACGGCGTTGACGTCGTTAACGGATACAAGATCAAACGTCACGACAATTACTATCGCAGAGCGTCGGGGGCAATCTACAACCGTCTGGCTCGCTTTCTGTTTCGACTGCCTATTCGTGATGTTGATTGTGATTTTCGTTTGATCCGCCGCGGAGCAATGCAGAAGATTCTACTGAGCAAATCGAGTGGCGCTATCTGCGTGGAGTTAGTGCGCAAGCTGACCATCGCCGGCTGTGTTTTTAGAGAAGTTCCGGTTCATCATTACCAGCGACCGCATGGCAAGTCTCAGTTTTTTACGCCACGCCGGGTGGCCCTAACCATTTTCGATTTTTGCAGCATTTGGCTCGCCTCATTTGTCCAGGACGCGGGCGCGTTTCACTGAAGTTATTTTTCAGCTGGCAGCGCCTGCGTCGAGCGGCTTCTGAGCAACACAGATCGCGGACAAACCCATAAACAGTTTCGCGCCAGGGCGCCTCAGCCAAGAGGCCTCTTCTTTCAACATTCCCGTCATCGCGGAGTTTAGCCACTGCCAGCCGGAGGGTAGAGGCTTTACATCGGATCCGGAGGCCAGCCCCAGCCGTTTGAGCACCAGGCGCCGGAACATTGCGAGGGGCATCGGCAGGCTGTTCGCATAGGTTTCACGAAGAATGTCGAACCCCGCCAGATTCATTTTGCCAACCAGCTCTTTTAGTGAATAGCGATGTTTGCTGCCCAAAGCGTCATCGTGACTACTCTTCATCCATTCGTGCGCGGCCACTCTAACAAAAGCCAGTCCCCCGGGTTTTAGTACGCGATACATTTCCCGGATGGCCGCCTGATCCGATTCGTTGCCGTCCAGCTGGACCAGGACATCAAAGCTGGTTAACAAATCAAACGTGGAGTCGGCAAACGGCAGGCCAGTGACCGAAGCCTGAGTGATCATTTCGTGATGACGCTGGCGGCAGAAATCGAGTGCCGTATCGACGAGATCAATCCCCGCCACCCGTCCATTCCCAGCGTAACGCGAGAGCCAGGTAAGCATGCCTCCGGTGCCACATCCGGCATCGAGAATTAAACGATCGCGGTGCGGCGGGCACAGCTGATCCAGCAAAGCTGCGGTAATGTGTCGCATGCCGGCAAACCACCAATAGTCCTCTTCCAACTCGTAGAGGTAGGCATAGTCCGCGGGCTGCATGTGGTTTCGTTGTTCTTGAAAGCGTTTCGGATCGGAAGTCTCGGCGGATAATACCACAGCTTAGGGACGGCGGTACTTGGTCATTCGCAGTTCGGTGCCGTCATCAACCCGCTCAAACTCAACTTCATCCATGAGCGTTTGAATCAGCTTCAATCCCCAACCACGCCGGCCGTTGTCCTTTTCGGCCGTGGCGTCGAGTCGCTGACCGTTCCCGGCCGCCATACTTGACGGCACCAAACCCCGGCTCGCGACCGTAACGACTAACTTGTCGTCGTCGACGCGAAACCGCTGGTAAATTTTGCGGTCAGGACTGAGGCTGTGTTCCGCCGCATTGATGCAGGCTTCAATCAGAGCGGTCTTGATCTGGTTAATAGCCTCGGGCCCAAAACTCATCCGCCGCGCGATTTGTTCTATCGCGTGCGCCGCGATTAGTTCGGTGTCCGCCCCCATGGGAATCACCATCTCGTACTCGTCGGGCCGGCTGGGACCGGGTGCGGCTTTTGACTGGATGCGGGCGCTCAGTAGTTCCACCTGCCGGCGACTTGAGCCGTAGGCTTCGCGCGTCTTCAGCAACTTGCTCGCTTCAGGTGAAAAGCCTTCGCTCGCAACCAGCCACAGACGCACGCGTTCAAAGCCACACTCCCGCGCCAGAGCTGCAAGGCGATCACACCACTCAGCAGTCAATTCCCTGCTCGCTTCAAGCTTTGAATCGATTTCAGCCGCCAGCCAGACGATTTCGTTTTCTTCCGTATAGTCCGCCGCCTCGAATCCGTGCCCCACGGCACAGCGCTCCCCGTCGCAGGAGATCGAGGTTGAGTACGCGTCACAGCCCGCGGCGTGGACGATCTGCGGTAATCTAATCAGGTCGGCTTCAGAGTCAAGGGCCAAGTCGACGTTTTCCGGATCTTCTCCTTTATGGACCGCCGCGAATCGATCGTAATGGAACAGGCTCGCCGGCACACTCTGGCAGTTGAAGGTTGAGATCAAATCACGCAGGCCGAGAGCGGCTTCGCGGCGATACTTTCGCGCCATTGTCTGCGGGGCCCGCTTCAAACTGTCGAGCAGGGTGGTGGCAACCACCAGGGCCCGTCCTTCACCGGCGACCTCCAGCCGGTAATGCGCGCGCAGGTAATCCATCCATACATAAGAGCCGGCGTTTATCTCAATGAACGCGGAGCTCGAATTCGCCAACTCGTGAACGTGCAAAGTGTGGACGATTCGCTCGAACTCAGCGGCATCAACACCAAGACGTTTCTTCCAGGCCCACAAAGACGACTTGTGCACATCGCCGGCAGATGACTCGAACAGCACGCGCAGCAGCGCCTTCTTCGTCTGTGGGTTGGTAATGGCCGAGTCCAGGATTCGAGAAAAGTATCGATGGATGTGTCCACCCATTAACTCGTCCACATACAGCCGCTGACAGTTGAGAAAGCTGGTCAGAGGCGTTTTGCCGTCGCGAGCTGCCCGAATCAAGCAATTACCCAAGAAAGGACTGGCATTCGTTTGTTGCACGATCAGATCGCGCGTCGGTTCGTTGGTTTCAATTTGGTACCGGCGAGCTGACGCTTCGATCAGCTTGCGGGCATCATCGTCACTCAGTCTTTCCAAATGTATAGGTTCACTGTTATGACGGCCGCCATCCGTTCCGCAGATGAAGTCGGCCACATGCCGCCGGAGGCCGGCGATCGCATAAGGACGATTCAAACGGGTGATGGCTGCGTTGATTTCCTGAACCAGCGTAGCTTCTTCCTTAGAAGGCGTAGCCAGTTGAGTACAGTCGATCAAATGAAAAATCCGGCGCCCGGCCACGGCCAGACGATGCGGCGCGTTCAGACAGAAACGAACCAGATCGCGCTCGTCCCCGCCGGCTCGTTCACGCTCAAAACCCTCGATCAGGTCATTCACTAACTCGTAGTCACCGGGCAACGCCAACTCAAGCAACTCGTAAAGGCTCATGCGGGCATTACAAAGTGCCGAATCGACTCGGCGATACGCGATGTACTGTTGAAGAAGATTTTGAAAGAATCGCCGGGCGACATCGAGCGGCGCCGCCTCATTTCGGGTGAACGCGAAGTAGATGGGAACCGGCTCACCGCGACGCGCGAATAATAGGTCGTAAGCCTGTCGCATCAGCTCACCAGCACCGACGCCGGGAGCGGCCATCACGACCAGCCCGGAGCCATCTTCCGAAGCGTGCCTTAAGAGTTGTTGCAGTTCCGCGTCGCGGCCCACAAATTCGTCTCGGCTGACGTTGGCAAGTATGCGTTGATGCGTCATCCAATTACTGTTCGGCGTTAGTCGTCGTCTGGTTGGCGGCCGTTCGAACACCCTGGTACGCGTAAGCTCGATTCTTGCCGTGACTCTTCGCGTGATAGAGCGCCCGATCGGCGGCGCGCACTATCGCTTCGGCCGAGTCGAGCGCCGGCGAAAATGTGGACAGTCCGATGCTGACCGTCACCGCGCCCAGCGGCTGCGATTTGCCATGCGTAAAACTGGTGCTGTTAATCTTGCGGCGGATGCGGTCGGCAATCACGCCGGCTTCCTGCAAGTCAGTTTGGGGAAGCAGGATGGAAAACTCTTCGCCGCCGTAACGGGAAGCGACGTCGACTTTTCGTAACGCGGCTCGCAAGCACTGGGCGGTAACCTCGAGCGCGCGATCGCCGGCCTGATGCCCGTTCTGATCGTTGTAGACTTTAAAGTCGTCAATATCGATCATCATAAAACTAAGCGGATAATCGTACCGCTTGGATCGGCTTAACTCCTCAGTCAGACGGGCCTCGAGATAGCGCCGGTTGTGCAGACCCGTTAGAGGATCGGTAATCGACATCACCTGAAACTGATTGGCCCTCTGCTGCCAGGCAGCACGCTCAATCGCCAGGGCGATCTGCGGCGCGACCAATTCAATCACGTTCAAATCATTTTCATCATAGGCCCCGCCACCAATTTTGTCGGCCAGATTCAGGACGCCAAATCTGCGGCTTCCAATAGAGATAGGATAGCTAATAAAGCTCTTCGTCTTATAACCGCGCTCGGGCAAACTGGAGATTCCCAGATCGTCGATGCTGGCCACCAGGGGACGGCCTTCGCGCAAAACCCTTCCCGCAATTCCCTCGCTCAGAGAGATCGGGCCGACTTCGCTTAGGGGCGTTCGGATGCCTCGCGACGCGGTCATCGTCATTGAGTTCGCTGATTCATCGAACAGAAGCAGCGAGCCCCGCTCGGCTTTTACCAGGTCGGCAGCCTGCGTCAAAATCGAAGAATACGTTTGGGTGGGCTCGCTGGCGTCAATCAGCTCTATGAATCTACGGATGGAATCGGCGAAGGGCGCGCGCCGGTCCAATAGGGGTCTCACACTTTCTTCACTGCGTCGATCGTCAGTGCGCGGGCCGGCTCCGGTCTCGACCTCGACGGCGGATGTTGGAGCTTCCAGCGCCGGCGTGTCAACGAACTCCTTGGCGGCTCGGGCCACGCGCAGCGCTGCATGATCGAGATCCGCTTCGTCGGCAAAGATCACGTTGCGAAACAGATCCTCAGAACTCAGATCCTTGAGATCGCCTGAACGAAACCGCTCCGCGAGTTCACGATAATCCGAGCTGCTCGCGAATGCTCGGCCGCCGATCACAGCCAGGTGACGTTGACTGCCAATCTCGACGGGCATGGCAAAGCACTGCAAGCCGGCATGACAGCGATAGTGCGTGATCAAGTTTGCGTTGACCGCGCGGCTGTGTGCCGCGCCGCAGAAGGGATCGCAGAGTCCAACATGTTCAGCTGACGATTGCAGGGCTTCACAAATCGAGTTGTTGTTTGCGATCGACAGGGCGGGCGGCTGGTAACCATCAACCAGAAGCAGCGAGATTCCTGAAGATTCGGCAATCGATTTTTGCTTCTCCGCCCAACCTTTGGGGGCCCGTTCCGGAGTTTCCTGAGGAATCTTCCCGGATTGGCTGGTGGTGCGCTTAGCGCTTGTGGTCTTTCCGGCTCGCACGTCTGCACTCGAACGCTTCATCTGTTTTCTGATTCCAAATAGGGATGCCCGGCCGCGAAAGAGGCAACTTCAAGGACGCTCAGTATAGGCTGCGCTCTAGTTCGCTACAAGCGCATGATGCTTGCAGACTCGGACCCGCGGGTGGGCACAAACCGCCTCGACTTCCGACTCACATGTACCGTAAATGACTAATAAGGGATGTTTTTCACGCCGTTGACGATGCCGCCTGGGCCACGAGGCCGGGAGCGGCGCCCGGAGATACCCGATCAATCTCGGGCTCTTCAGGGCTTATGCGTATGCAAGCGGCAAAATGGTTCGGTTTGATTTGGACCAGTTGAGGTTCGAATTCACGGCAAACATTGATGGCGTAGGGGCAACGAGTGTGAAAACGGCACCCCGTCGGCGGATTGATTGGCGAGGGAACATCGCCCTCTAAAACAATGCGACGGCGTTTGGCTTCCACCTTGGGGTCCGGGACTGGAACCGCGGATATCAGCGCTTT
>JAWWPL010000391.1:0-4405 GCA_033850605.1 Blastocatellia bacterium
GGTCTTTAGCTTTGGTTATTTCATTCAACATTTTGCACTTGTTCGCGCAGCTTCTCAACCTCAGCTTTGATCGCCAGGCCCGCGTCTTTGATCGAAATCTCGGTTGATTTCGACAGCACGGTATTCGCTTCACGGTTCAATTCCTGAAGTAGAAAATCCAGACGTTTGCCAACCTCTCCATCGGCATCGATGGCTGCGCGAAACTGTTCGATGTGACTGCGCAGTCGCGCGAGCTCTTCACTGATGTCACTGCGATCAGCGAGATAGGCAACTTCCTGGGCCAGGCGCCCGGCGTCGAGTTCGATTGATTGACCACCACGAACTACCAACTCGCCGACTCGTTTTTGCAGACGTTGCCGATATGCGTCGGCCAGGCCTGCGGCCGCGGCTTCGATCACGGGAACTTCGGCCTCGATTTTCGTCAGGCGCGAACGCATTTCTTCCGCCAACGCCGCACCCTCATTCTCTCGCATGAGTTCGAGGCTCTCGAGCGCTTCATCAAGAGCGCTTTCCAGTCCGGCCGTGTTCACTTCACCCAGGCCGTCGCGCGCCGGCGCGAGCGCTCCCGGCAGACGAGCTACTGAACTGACATCGATATCGCCAGCCAGATTGAACTCCTGCTGAATCTGACGCATCGCGTCTATATAGCCGGCAATCAAAGGACGATTGACCTCGTAAGTGGTCGCGCCGGTGCGTTCAAGATTAATGTTGAGATCGACTCGGCCGCGAGCCAGGCGCGCACCGATGCGCTTCCTGATAATCATCTCGAACGGCGAGAGTTCCTGGCTAAGCCGTAGATGAATGTCGAGGTAGCGGTTATTCACCGTCTTGATTTCAACCGCGACGGTAAAGTCGTCGCCGCTGGCTGCGCCGCGGCCAAATCCAGTCATTGATTTCATAGAAATTGTCAGTCGACAGTTGTTAGCAAAGTATTGATCTTACAGAATCTTCCTTCGGATGGTTTCGTGTTATTTCGGGGATCGCGCCTATACGTACCCCGAATGACGATCCACGAAATCACACGAAAAAATCAGGAGACCTCAAAAACATCTTCTTTGGTTTACCTTCGTTCCTGAAGATGAAACCAGCTGCTCGAAAAACTGCTCACTGCTTACAGCTCACTGCTTACCAATTCCTCTTCGTCAGCAAACTGCAATTCATAAAGTCTTTGGTATTGACCGCCGCGGGCCAGCAACTCGGAGTGTGTGCCCTGTTCAATAATCTGGCCGCGCTCCATGACCACGATCAAATCGGCCCGCCGGACTGTCGACAAGCGATGCGCGATTACCACCGTTGTGCGGTCACGGATCAAATTGCCGATAGCTCGCTGTACCAACTGCTCAGATTCGGCGTCCAGTGCCGAGGTCGCTTCATCCAGGATTAGCACCGGAGCGTCAATCAACACGGCGCGTGCGATGGCCAGCCGCTGTCTTTGTCCACCCGAAAGGAACGTTCCCCGTTCCCCAATCACGGTGTCGTAACCCTCGGGCAGTTCGAGAATGAAATCGTGCGCCAGGGCCGTCCGGGCTGCGTTGTGGAGTTGCTCTTCGGTCGCGTCCGGCCGTCCGTAAGTGATGTTATACCGCACCGAATCGTTAAAGAGAACGGTCTCCTGCGTTACCAAAGCTATTTGCCTGCGCAGGCTGACCACGCGCGCGTCGCGCAGATCGGTGCCATCCCAGAGCACGGCTCCCGATATAGGGTCATGAAACCGGGGCAGAAGTTTTGTCAGCGTCGACTTGCCGCCTCCCGACTGTCCTACCAAAGCCACCAGTTTGCCGGCAGGGACCGTCAAGCTAACACCGCGCAACACGGCCCGAGACTCATCGCCATAGCCAAAATGAACATCGCGAAACTCAATCTCGCTTTGCAACGGAGACAGGTTGATCGCATTAGACTTTTCGTCGATCTCGGCGTGCTCGTCCATCACTTCCCAAACGTGCTGGGCGGCGCCCAACCCCTGCGCGAACGCGTTATGCAGGCGGGCGAGCTTTCGCATCGGGTCATAGCTGCGGCCCAGGAAGAAAAGGAAAGCGAAGAACTGCGCGGTATCAATCCGGCCCAATCGGATTTCGCGTTCGCCAAAAAAAAGCAGGGCTACAATGAAGAGAACTCCAATCAACTCGATGATCGGAGGCGCCATTCCGGAGATGCTCGCCGACCGCAGATTGGTGCGGCGAATGCGCTCGGCCACCGACGCAAAACGATTTCCCTCGCGAGTTTCTCCCCGGTACGCCTTGACGATGTTTTGATTGGCCAATGCTTCCTGGGCAGTGTCAGTTAATCGCTTGCTGCCTTCGAACGATTCGCGCGACAACTTTCGCAGCGAACTGCTGAAGCGGATCGTCAATCCGGCGATGGGCGGAGCAACCAGCAGCGAACCAAGGGTCAGTCGCCAGTTAATATAAAACGCCGTTCCCAACAACCAAATCAGCGTGAGGCCCTCGCGCAGGACATCTCGTAGAGTGTTGGTAACAGCCGCTTCGATGGCGGCGGCGCTCGAGATTAGCCGAGAGACTAGATAGTTAGTGCGGTGCCGCTCGAAGAAAGCAGCAGACTGTCCGAGCAGGTGACTGTAAAGCTCTCGGCGCAGCCGCAGGACGGAAGACTGGCCGATGTAAGCCATCAAATAAGTGGAAACATAATCGGCGATGCCCTTGACAATGGTAAAGATGAGAAGCAAAAGCGCTATCGTGCGGAAGGCGGCCAGGCCCGAAGCCGGAATCAGTTTCTGCAGGCCAAATGGGGTTGGGGTAGGTTGTCCGCTAACCGGCCGTAGCGCCTGATCGACAATCGGAATAATCAACGCGCCGGTAGCGCTTTCCAGCAAGCCGCCGACAAACATCGCCAGAGTAGCAACAGCGAAGATGCCTGAATGAGGCCGAAGATATTTTAGCAGCCGCCGCAGATCGCGCATTTTAGATCGAGGCCTGGATCGTAATAGGGAGGGGAAATTGAGTGGTCCACGATAACAAGCACGCAATATACTTAGCCCAAACGTTTGACGTCAAGCCAAAGGCTGTACATACTATTGCCAAACCCCTGCGGCTTCAGAATTCAAATTAGAGCAGGCTTTGGACCGGACCGGTATTCTAATCCGTTTCGGTTTGAGAAAGCACAAGGATAATTACTGTGGATCCGCAACCTACGAACACAAATACCAAGCGACTGATGATCGTCGATGATGACGTTGAAATGCGCACGCTTCTGGCTGAGTATTTTCGGCGCTTAGGGTTTGACGTGGCCGAGAAAGAAAGTGGCGCTGCCGCACTTCAGACCGTCACGACCAATACTTTTGATTGTTTTATTCTCGATGTCTCGATGCCGGAAATGTCGGGTCTTGAATTGTTGAGAAAGTTGCGCGACCGCGGTATCGATACGCCGGCGCTTTTTCTGACAGCTCACGACATGCTTGACGACAAGGTCGCGGGGTTCGAGGCCGGCGCCGACGATTATCTGGCTAAGCCGTTTAGTCCGCGTGAGCTGGAGTACCGGGTCGAGGCGCTTTTGCGGCGGGGTCAATCTGTCCGTCAAGACGGCGGCGACGAAGATCGAATGGAGATTGGAGATCTGGTTGTAGATAAGCGGCGTCACGAAGTCAATCGCGCCGGCGCCCGGATCGATCTCACGCCGCTTGAGTTTCAGATACTGGAGTTGCTTGCTTCAGAGCCAGGCCGCGCCTGGTCGCGCAACGACCTGCTCGATCGTGTCTGGAGCACTGAGTACGAGGGGTATCAGCGCAACATCGATCCGCACATCAATCGGCTGCGAAAGAAGCTGGAAGCCGATCCAAAGAATCCCCATTATGTGCTGACCGTTCGTGGCGTCGGATACAAACTCAACGAGAACCCCTGAAAAGCCGTGGCGCCAGGAGATCGGCCAAAGGAATGTTTCCGTAATTCGTCGTGTCTTACCTGTTGACGATGTACTGTTCAGGCCACTTCGGGGCTCTGCTGCTGACCGCCGCAATGCTTTTGCCGGGCACAGTCTCTGTGCTTGCGCAGACCAACACCACTGAAAACACTACCGAGGTCCATCTGCGCTGGGGCCCGCGGCCGGGCGTCTCTCGTTATCGGCTGCAGTTGGCAAGCGATAGCGAATTTTCCGACATCGTTTTCGATCGCGTCGTCGCCGGGAATGATTATCGGGTCAACGATCTTCCACCCGGCCGATATTTCTGGCGAATTGCTCCGCTAACCGCCACTCGCGGCGAATTCTCGTCTGCCGGAGTCATTGAAGTAAGCACATCCACTTCGCGAGAAAGCCCGACGCCGCTGCCAATTGCTCCCCCCGTAAACAATTCATCACGGCCAAGCTCTGGAACGGAGGGTGCGATTATCGCGCGCGGCGGTTGGCGCGCCGCCGTTGGAGATATCGCACATCCCGTGCTGGCGCATCTGCGCAC
>JAWWPL010000399.1:0-19086 GCA_033850605.1 Blastocatellia bacterium
AGACCGCTGATGTAGAGAGCGGCGATTACGGTATCTAATGCGTCGGCTTGCTGCTTCAAAGTTCCGTAGGCCTGCGCCAGAAACCCTGCGATTACTCCAGTCAATGTGTCGCCTGCGCCGGCCGTCCCTAAACCTGGGTTGCCGGTCGGATTAACGAATACTCGCCCATCAGGCGCGGCTATCAATGGCCGGGTTCCCTTTAGAACAACGATCACATCATGAGCGATAGCGAACTCTCTGGCGACGGTAACCCGATCATCAATTGCCGACTTATCATTTGAACCGATCAAACGGAGCATCTCCCCCGGATGAGGAGTCAGGATTACAGGGAAATCTGTCGAGCCTCGCAAACCGGCCGGCCAGGGCGCCAGGCAATTCAACCCATCCGCGTCAACTACCATCGGCGCCCTACGTTGCTCCACCAGCTTCCTGACAAAATCGCGCGTTTGCTCCTCTTCTGAAGACAATCCAGGACCGAGGGCGATTACGTTTGCACGTTCCGCGAGTTTCAAGACATGGCTGAGGGCTTCATTGCTGACGGTGCCTCGATCAGTTTCTGCGAGAGCCGCGGTCATCACTTCTGGCATGACCTGTGTGGCCACCAGCGGCTGGGCCGACGCCGGTATTCCAACTGTCACCAGACCAGCGCCCGAGCGCATCGCAGCGTTTCCACATAGCGCGGCGGCTCCGGTGAATCCGCGCGAGCCGGCTATCACCAAAACATGACCGTGCGAATTCTTGTAAGAATCACTCGTGTATCGAGTCTTGATTAACCATTTGCGGGCGTCAGCCTCTTCGCTCAAAAACAAGCGCGATCCAGCTTTGTGAATCAGTTCCGCAGGCGACCCAATGTCAGCAATGATGAGGGCTCCGTTGTAATTGGCGGCCGGCGGCAGAACGTTAGCGGCTTTTGGCGACGTCATGGTGACGGTGATGTCCGACTCGACAGCCATGCCCATGGGCTGAGCCGAATCGGCGTTGAGTCCGGATGGAATGTCGATGGAAATTATCGCTGGTCGTCGCTTTGAATCTTCATAATCCTGCCGCCTGAGCTGGAGCATGTAACTGATAGCCTCGCGGTAAACTCCTTCCACTTGCCTGGTCAGTCCAGTGCCGAAAAGGGCATCGACAACTGCCGTGTAGGGCTTAGCCAACTCATCGAGTTGCAGGGCGCTCCATTGCTCTGTTGACGCGCACTCGAAAAACCTGAGACACACATCTCTATCGTGACTCGTTGCCTTTAAGAAATTGGTTCGCGCGTCTCCCTTGGTATCGTCGAGCTTGCCGAACAGAACAACATCAACCTTCGCCCCGCAGTGCGCCAGCAACCTGGCGGCCGCCGCGCCATCGCCTCCATTATTTCCCGGCCCGCAAAGGACCAGAATCGACTCGTCCGCCACGCCACTCAGTTCCGCCACTGTCCGGGATATTGCGGCGGCAGCGTTTTCCATCAGCACCAGCGAGGGAACGCCAAAGAGCTCGGTTGTCTTCAGATCAATTTCGCGCATCTGCGCAGAGGAAATAACAGACTTCACAGCGCGATGATAAGGAGAGGCCGGAGGCGGGTCAATGAACGAGAGCAGACCGTCATGGGTTTACGGCTTTCACGCGACAAAGCACAAGAAGGCCGCTGAGGGGTTTTCCCCGCCGCCTGCCGCTGCTCCAGCCTATCCGTCTTTTCGGGATACTCAACTAAACGTGCAATGCCCGCCGGTCTCCAGAAATCCATCGAGAAAAGGTTAGGCCGGAGTCTGGCCGGCTGACCGACCTCTGTCAATCTGACATGACTGCCTCTCATGCTGACCTTGCTTGACGACCCCCTTGGAACCCAAATTCGCAAAAATAGGCCTAAAAATGACGATTCAACGCTTGGCACAACCATTGTTATGGGAAGACCGCCAGCGCCCTCGCGTGCTGTGCCTAGAGTTCAAGTCAAACCAGTTTGGTGGAGTTTCGAATGACCAGAGAAAAAAGATTGCGGAGGCGGTTAGGTTGGCGGTGGCTAATGGCGCTGAGCCTGGCCACGTCCTTAACGTCCGGGCTTCTCGTGACTGAGAGCGCGAAAGCTCAGAGTGTCCAGAAACCTGCCGTTGCACGTCAGACTGCGCTCGGCAAGTATGCCTGGGATCTCACGGCTGCCGCACAGCAGGGCAGATTTGATTCGTTGACCGAAAGACGCGAGGAAACCAATCGCGCCATCGAAATACTCTCCAACTCTGCTAAGAACAATCCGGTGGTGTTGAGCGACTCGCCCGCCGTACGCGACCTGGTAGCCTCAGGGGTAGCGCGGCGCCTCGCCAAAGCTGACGTTCCTGAGACCTTATACGGCAAGCGCCTATTCAAGTTGAATCTGGACGCGTTGTTTCATGATTCGAAAACCGCCGCCGCACTGTTAAATAACATCTCCGCGATCCTTGCCGATGTTTCGCAATCCCAGTCAAAAATCATTCTCGTAGTCGATCCCATTCAATCGTTAATGGGTCCCTCGTCGGCGTTCGATGGCGCGGCTTCGGCAATGTTGCGTGATGCAATCAAGAACGGCCAGATTCAGTTTATCGGCGCCTCAACCGATATTGCCTTCAACGAAAATGTAGTCACTGATGAGTCCCTGGCCCCTCTCTTTGCCAGTGTCGAGATGCAGGAACTCTCCAGCGCCAGCCAGCTGTCCGCGGACGACGTTAAAGCCGACGACAGTGCGCAACCGAACTCTGAAGAGTTCGAAGGCGATAAGGTCTCGTCCGATTTGCGCGAATTGATCGATAGTCGCAACGCTCCGGTTCGAGTAAAGGCAATCCTGCAGGTCAACAATACGAACAGCCGGGTACTGCAAGCTCAACTCTCAACCTACGGCGTGAGGATTGAATCACGCATGGCGCGGTTTGGAACGTTGGCCGTAGATATTCCTACCAAAGCCATCGAAAAGATCGCAGCTACAGGCAACTATCTATCGCTCGATCGGCGGATAAACGGCCTCGGTCACGTCGAAGCTACCACCGGCGACGATGCGATGTTGGCTCAGTCAGGAAACAGTTCGCTGGACGGCAGCAGTATCGGCGTTGCAGTTCTCGACTCAGGGATTTCAAAACAGATTAGAGGCCTTTCCAGCCGGATCGTTTACAGCAAGGACTTCACCGGCGAAGGCACGACTGACGACGAGTACGGTCACGGGACCTTCGTCGCCTCGATGATTGCTTCACAGTATGGATCGTACGGCGGCGTCGCTCCGGGCGCGAGCCTACTTAATTTTCGTGTCCTGAATGCAAAAGGCACGGGTTCAATGTCGGCGTTGCTCGCGGCCCTGGACGCAGTAATGGCCAACCGGGCCGCCTACAACATTCGCGTGGTTAATGTCAGCCTGGGAACGGATGCTGTCGATTCCTACAAGAACGATCCCCTCTGCCGCGCCGTCCGCCGGCTGGTCGACGCCGGTATCGTGGTAGTGGCCGCGGCGGGTAATGACGGCAAGGACGCGTTGCATCCAAAGCTATATGGCCACATTCACTCCCCGGGGAACGAACCTTCCGCTATCACCGTCGGCGCTGCGAACACCTTCGGCACCGATGCGCGCAGTGATGACGGAGTCACGACCTACAGCTCACGCGGACCGACCCGCAGTTACTGGACGGATTCGGCGGGCGCCAAGCATTACGACAACTTGATCAAGCCGGACCTGGTCGCTCCCGGCAACAAGATCATCGGTGCCTCCGCACCATATAACCAGCTGGTTCAACTCAATCCTACCCTGCTCGTTAACAGCACAAGAATGCGGCTAAGCGGCACTTCGGTTTCGTCCCCCATCGTTGCGGGCGCGGTCGCAGTGCTGTTGGAAGCCAACCCGAGTCTGACGCCGAATCTGATTAAGATGATTCTGATGTACACGGCTCAGCCATTGGCAAAGTTCAACATGCTCGAACAGGGAGCAGGCGAACTCAACCTGGAGGGCGCTGTGCGTCTGGCGAAATTGGTCCGGACGGACTTGTCAGCTACCACCAAATTGGGCACGCCGTTGTTGACGTCGGCGCCGCCGTCTCCACAGAGCACGATCGCGGGCCAAACCTTTAAATGGTCTCAGGGAGTGCTGTTCAAATACGATTGGGCCAAAGGCTCAGAGTTGATCACCAAGTACCAGGGAATTTATGGTCTCGGCATACTCATAAGCGATGGGATTCTGATTAGTGATGGGATACTCATTGCCGACGCCAGCAAGCTCTCAGGCGGAATTTTGATTAGCGACAACATCATGGTCAGCAACGGCATCACCATGGGTGACGGAGTTGTGCTGATGAGCAATGGCATCCTGATTAGCGATGGAATTCTGATCTCCGACGGCATTTTAATCGGCGATGGGATACTAGTCAGTGACGGAATTCTAATTAGCGACGGCATCCTGATTTCGGATTCGGCTCCGGAAACTGCCGGCGACAACACGATCTGCATGTTCGCCGAGTAAACGCTACTCTCTTCTGAGAGAAAAAGGCTTCGCGATGGCGCGAAGCCTTTTTTGTCGTGCACCTATCTTCCGCGGTTGGCTAGTTTGAGAACGCGACCAAAAACCGCATTGAGCTCAGGCACCTTAAGCGCCGCGGTAACGCCAAAATAAACAAGACCGAAGGGAAGCAGGACTAACGTTGCAATGATCGCCGGATGGTGAGCTCCGATACCGAGCTTAATGGCCCATCCCACGCCGGCGCCAACCGCGGCAGCCAACCAAAGTTTCGCGACATACCCCAGCGGCAGGCCGGTTTTGCCGATGCGTTTGTTAAGGTTTCTTCGCAATAGAGCAAACTCTATCCAACCTGCTATGCCGGCTGAGGCGGTCAGCCCCGCCACTCCCCATTTTGGATCAAGACCAATTGCCGGCGGCAAGGGAATCGCGAACAGATAGCCGAGGACTGTCGTCAGAGTCACGCGTATCACCGCATAGACGAGCGGCGTGCGGGTGTCATGCAATGCATAGTATGTCGACGCATAGAGACGGCCGAGCGTGGATGCCAGCAGGCCAATGGTTGATCCGGCAAGAATTCCCCAGACGTACGTCGAATCTCCAGCGTGGAATCGGCCCGATTGATACAGCGCTCCTGTCATTACGTCTCCGAACGCCATCATGGCCATGACGGACGGTACGATAAAGAACGCGATCCGTCGCAGCCCGCGGTCCAGGCGTACGCGCAATTCACCGGCGACCTCGCTCGTCGTGCCGAGCGCACTGGACATGGCCGGCAGTTCGGCCGCGGAGATGGACATGCCGAACAAACTGACCGGCAGGGTGTAAAGACTCTGTGCGTATGCCAGCGCCGCGACAGCCTGGGCGCTGATTAGCCCGGCGAGCATCGCATCCACGAACGCTGAAATCTGCACCACGCCCCGGCTCATGAAGACCGGGAAGAAATTTCTCAGAACCGTGCGAACGTTTTCACTCGCTATGTCCAGCACGGGCCGCAGCCGGCGAATCAGTTTCAAGACGGTAGGCATTTGCACGGCGAACTGCAAAGCACTTCCCAGCACCGAGCCCCAGGCGGCCATAGTGGCCAGGTGAAATTGATCCTCGCTTCTGCCAAACCAAATCAAGGTCCCAATCAGGGCGAGATTCCACACCACCGGCGCCGTGTAAGAAAGGAAGAAGCGGCGATGGCTGTTAAGTACGCCCAGACACCAGGCGGACAAAACCAGCAGCCCGGCCCCGGGGAAAAGAATTCTGACGAGCTGAATCGTCAAAGCGCGCGTTGACTCATCAAAACTATAAGCAAAGAGCCCCACAAAAAAAGGCGTCGTCAAAACCCCGAGTAGAACAATCACTGAAGTTGCGAGGGCCAACAACGTAAGGACTGCATCCGCAACTCGCGATGCTTCCTTCTTATCTCCCTGGGCCAGCAGCCTGGCATAGACGGGAATAAACGACGCTGAGAGAGCGCCTTCGCCGAAGACGTTTTGCAGGAAATTGGGAATTCGAAACGCGGCGTTGAAGGCGCCGGCAGCGTCTGAGATACCGAGATAGTGAGCAAAGACTCGCTGCCGGACCACACCGATGATGCGGCTGAGTAAGATACCGGCGCCAACCATAAAAGCGGATTTGGCTGTGCTTTCTCTCTCACTCCGATCGACGGTTGTAGGTCGGGGAAAGGCGCCCGTCGCCTCCCCGACAACGTCGGTAGTTTCGCCGGCAATCTCGGAAGGGCTGCTGCGGCTATCCAGTCCTTCGGAATTTGGTTTATTGGGAGGTGTGGCGTCGGGACCGCCGCCTTTGGGTTTTGAACCTGGGACTGGTGCCTTGGGACCGGAGTCCTGCTCGTTATTCATTCTTTAATGTCTTGTTGAGAGTTCAACCTTTAGGTTGCTGTTTGTTAGCACAAGCTAAAGCTTGAACTCTGAACTAAGGGCTTAGAGATTGTAATCCTTGATCTTGGTCAAGAGAGTTTTGTAGCTCACTCCCAGAGCTTCCGCGGCGCGAGTCTTGTTGCCGGCGCATTCTGTCAGAGCATCGGCGATTTTTCTGCGCTCGACAAGCTTTACGGCGCGTTCGGCCGCCTCGCCCAGAGTCCCGGAAGTGTCGAAGCCGAAGCTACCCGGATCGCGACCCTCGACGATGCTGAAGCCAAGATCGCGCGGTTCAAGACTGATGTTGTCAGCCAGGATACAAGCACGCTCGATCGAATTCTCGAGTTCGCGGATGTTGCCGGGCCAGCGGTGCGCGCGAAATGCGGCCACGCTGGCGTCGCTCAGAGTAGCTTCCCGTCCACGTAATTCTTTCCCGATCTGCGCTGCGAAGTGTCGTCCGAGCATGACCACGTCCTCGCCGCGTTCGCGCAACGGCGGAATCTCGATCGGGAAAACGGCCAGTCGAAAGAAGAGATCGCCACGAAACTCTCCCTTATCGACAGCGCCTCGCAGATCCTTGTTCGTGGCCGCGACTACGCGGACGTCGACCGGCACCGGTCCACGACCGCCAATCCGATCGACGGACTTTTCCTCGATCACCCGCAAGAGTTTCCCTTGCACCGCCAGCGGCAACTCTCCAATTTCATCAAGAAAGACCGTGCCGCCGGAAGCGAGCTCGAACTTGCCCAGCCGACGTTCGCCGGCGCCGGTGAAGGCGCCGCGCTCGTGTCCAAACAACTCGTTCTCGATCAGCGTCTCGGGAATAGCCGCGCAGTTAATAGCGACGAAGGGTTTGTCGCGACGATCCGAAAGGTGATGAACCGCGCGCGCAAAGAGCTCTTTCCCCGTTCCTGACTCGCCCAGCAATAGTACGGTCGCTTCAGTCGGCGCGACGCGCTGGGTCTCGGCCACGACGCGTTTGATTGCTTCTGATTCACCGATGATTCGCGGAAAGCCATAACGCTTTGACCACTCTTCCCGCAGCAGAATGTTCTCTGTTCTCAGGCGCGATTGTTGCAGAGCCCGCTCAACCAGCAACAGCAAATGGTTCGAGTCGACCGGCTTCTGAAGGAAGTCCTGAGCGCCGTCTTTCATCGCCTGGACGGCTTCATCAATCGAGCCGTACGCGGTCATCACAATTACGGGCGCCTCGCTGTCAGCGGTGCGCGCGGCGCGCAGCACATCGAGACCTGAGCCGTTCGGCATGCGCAGATCCGTCAAGACGATCTTATGAGGAACGCGACCAATTTCGTTGATGGCTTCGCGCGCATCGGCCGCTTCGGTGACCGAATAGCCGGCATGCTCGAGCGTCAGTCGCAGCACGCGGCGCAGGCTTTCTTTGTCTTCAACGAGAAGAATATCAGGCATTCAGTCGGTACTGTCCGCATTAACGGCCCATGACAAGTGATACGTGTTCATCATTAACTGCGTGGTGCGGAGTGTCAAGCAGGAGATACGGAAGGAAGTGAACGCCTCGGCTGTTCGGAACCATCTAATGCGAACTATTCACACGAAAAGATCGGCTGGAGCACCGATGGGACCAGTCGGATCGCGGACATCCTGTCCGCCTGAGAGCGCAGCGCGAACAACTTCAAAGCGATTACCTTCGTGGGTCGCAGCGGTGCTCCGCCCGCTGGCGGACAGGATGTCCGCGAAGTTTTATTATCAATTCGCTCCACGCTGTTCGTTTGTGTCGCAACCCGCGCATTGTTCCAAGACAGTCCTACGCGAGTTTGTTTCAATCGCCGCAGAATTTCACGCGGCACAGCAATTGAAACCGCGGTTTATTGTTCGAAGGAATGTATTGGCAAGACGAAGAATCCTGGAAGGGGATCGATATGAACTTGCGCAATCGTAAGGATGAAGCGGGCAAGGTGGGCTACATTATTTTGTGGCTTTTGGGAGTTCCTTTTTCGGTGCTCGTACTTATTTTTCTTTTGCGCAGTTGTTAGAAAAGCCTGCTGAAACTCAACGATCAGGGCGGCGATCCGCCAGCGCTCTCTCAGACGCGGAATCAAGGAAGTGGTGCAGACATGAATCCAAAATCAATAATCAAACTCATCAAGAAGGCCAAACGCGAAGCCCCACCCGTCAGATCTGAAAGTGAGGAGATTAGTGACGAGAATCGATGGTCCAGAGCCGTACGTACCTGGGTCAATGACTTTCAGCAAAATGCGACTAAGGAAACACTCCCTGCCTTTGATAGCCTGTTTAAAGACGCTTCGTAAGAATTCGGTGAGGATACCCGGTCGCTACCGCTCGCGGTACTGACCTCACGGTCCGGTTTCGCTGGTCACAGACTGTGCAGCAGCTAACAGAATATTTGCCCGGTTCAGCACGTCGGCGAGGGCATAAGGCTTACGGATGACATCGTCAATGCGAGCCTTTTGGTAATCTTCTTCGGCTATCATTTCGGCGTAGCCGGTGGCAATGATTACGGGCAGGTCCGGCCGAAACTCTTTGACCCAGCGCGCGACGTGCAGGCCACTCAACTCCGGCAGTCCGAGGTCGCAAACCATCAGGTCGAACTTGCTCATATCCAAATGCTTCAGCGCTTCAGCACCCGTGGTGGCTTCCGTCACCTCGTGGCCTTCTGCCCGGAACGCATCATTCAAAAGCACCCGTACGTTTTCTTCGTCTTCGACAACCAGTACACGCGCCGATCTCGCGGCGCCGGGCTGCGCGGCGTGAACTGCCACCGCGGCAGAGGTCGCTTCGTGCAGCGGCAGAATCACTTCGAAGCGAGTACCTTTCCCCGGCTCACTAACTACGTTGATGTCCCCGGAGTGCTTCTCGATGATCCCATGCGAAGCCGAGAGCCCGAGACCGGTACCGCGCTCACCTTTGGTGGTGTAGAACGGTTCGAATATCCGGGCGATGACTTCGGCCGGCATGCCGGCGCCGGTATCGGCGATCCAAAAGCGCGCCGTCTTGCCTTCGACGCGGGTGCCTGCGTCGATCGTGCCTCCCTGAGGCATGGCGTCGACGGCATTGAAAATGAAGTTCAGCACGACTTCGCGCAGCTCGGCTGAATCGCCCAAAGTAAATACCGGCTTGGGAGTGTCCACGTGAACATCGATGCTGGCCGTTCGTTCTGCCGCCGAGGCCTGCCATTTAGGCCGGGCGATTTCAACGCTGGAAGTAATAAGCTCGCTTAAGTCCAGAGGCATCGGATGCCTGGTCGCGTCGCGGCGAGAGAAGTCGAGCAATCGCCGCAAGGTCTGCGAACAATCGCCAACGGCCTGGGTAATGACTTCCAAACTCTTTTTGTTTCCTGCCTCGGCACTACTTCGCATTAATAGAAGTTGGGCCCTGCCCTGAATCACCGTCAGAGAATTGTTTAGATTGTGCGCGACACCGGCCGCCAGTTCGCCCAAAGCCCGCAGCTTGTCGGATCGCGCGGCCCGCGCCTGTGCCAGTTTCCGTTCGGTAATGTCGCTCATGAAGACCATCACGCCGGTGATGTTCCCATCACTCCATAAGGGCGACGTGTGCGCATCCATGCAGCGTACTCGTCCATCCGTGCAAATGGTGAGCAGTTCGAATTGCTTTTCTTCACCACCCAGTGTGCACTGCACGGCGGCATTTGCTTCTTCCTCTGACTCTGCGGCAACAATCATGCTGAACTCCTGACCAAGCAGCACTGAGCGGGTCAATCCACTATCAACCTCGGCGCGCTGGTTCATCCAGGTAAAGCGCCGGTCAGTATCAAGCGTATAGATTTCATCAGGCGCGAGATCGGCGAGACTGGCGAGAAAGGCGCGATTCTTACTTCCTTCTTCTTCCGCCTGACGCAGCTCAGAGATATCCCGGACAATGACGATGCAGCCTGCGGCCAAGTCTTGTTGCTCTGGATTCTTTTGAGGAATCACTCGCACCAACAGCGGCCGCTGGGCTTTGTTTCCAGAGGAGAGTTCTACCTCGACTTCGGCGCCGCTGGATATGGCGCGATCGACCATGCATCCCGTCTCTTCGAGTCCCCAAAGCATATCGCAGCAACGGCGTCCGGCAAGAAACGAGCGCGCTGCCAGTTCGAGTGTTTCGCCGGCGCGGTTGATCTTCCTAAGGCGCTTGTCCGTCCCAAAGATATAGACAGCATCCGTCAGGACATCGATGGTCGCTTCCCACATGCGGTCGGCAGCCATCAAAGAGTTACAGAGTTTAATGTGTGCGTCGCTTGAACTCATTTAAGGAATCAGGTGGGTCGGGAGTCTCATTACACCGTTTGTCGGCCCAGGAAACACAATCCTGGCTGAGTTTCTGCGGAGCAACCCCCATACCAGCCGAGAATGAAGGAGCTTTGGTCCGAAAGATGGGATGAATTGATTGAATCGGCCGAAGTCCGGTCAAGCCGAGACCGAACGAGTCGTTCAGGTTGACACTAACCGGTGACAGTTTTTGGACCGTTTTGACTGACATCTCTCGGGAGGTCGAAGGCTACTGGTCGCGCGGCTCGTACTCGCCGCGAGCTTTCGCGGCTTCATAATCGGAATCGGCGAGACGCATCGACAATCTGACGGGTCGATAGTCGAATGGCGCGGGCCCACCAAGGGTGTTTTGAATCGCGGCTACGATACCATCCTGGTTCTGACGAAACCGAACTACGTTGCCATGCTGATTGAGAATGACAAAGAGGACCACCCGCCCACTCTTCGTCTTCATCTGCCCGACAAGAGAACTCGCGCCGCCATCCGTTCGCACCAGGGTGCCGGTCTTGGCGATTACGCTACCGCGCTCTGCTGGATCAGTGTATCGGTCTTCCAACGTCCCAGGATCAATTCCCGCGACGGGCAGGATATCGGAAAGTGTGAGCTTGTTTTTCTGTAATTCCTGGCGCAGCCCGCGCAGAATCTTCATCATAGCGCGTGGCGTGAAGCGATTCACACCGAGACCGCTGGTAGACGCCATGCTAATTTCGTCAGGGTTAATTTTGAGCTTATCCACCAACGCTGCGCGGATAGTTTGTGGTCCACCGAGCGACGCGCCAATCCGTTCAGCCATAAAATTATTTGAGTAGCAGAGCAACGCCTTGAGCACATCCACCAGCTTGCCTGATTTGTGCACGAGTAAGGGAATCGCTCCGGCCGGTGCATTGCCCACCTGGACCTCGCCGGTAATAACGACGCTGGGGACGCTACTTAGACTTTGGTTGTCCGAGACTAGAGTGCGCTCTTCGATCCACGCGCGGGTGGCGTTACCTGAGCGGCGGGCCGCGTCGAAGGTGGTCCGGAATTCTTCTCCCGAATGCTTCGCCGACCAGTCGAAGTTCATCGTGAAACCAGGCGCGACAATCAAGTTCCCATTGACCGTGCGAATTCCGAGCGCGTTCAACTCCCTGGCCAGCATCACAGCATGCTCATAGTGAAATGAGGGATCCCCTCCAGTGATTACGAGGTCGCCAGTCAGCGTCCCATTGGTTTTGTCGATTGTTCCGGCAGCCCAGACGGAAGTCAAAAATCGATGTTCGGGTCCAAAGGTCTGTAAGGCTGCGAGGGCCGTGGCCAATTTGACCGAAGATGCGGGATTGAATTTCTCGTCGATTGACTGGGCTGCGACCGTACCGCCTTCCACCGTCTCGGCAAGCACGCCCTGCCAGCCATAGATAGGCGTCAAAAATGCGGGCTGCGCTAATCCGCCGCCCAAAGGATTCGGACCAGCGGCATTGGTCAAGGTGCTCGCAGGCGCGGTGGGCTGTATCTGGTTAGGGTTCGACTGCGAAGGAGAAGGCGGTTGGGACTGCTGCCCAAATGCGAGCGCCGCCCCGAGTAGCACCAACGTGGAAATCTTTGCTGACCTTGTGATGAAAAAACCCATGATCTTTAACCGTAACTTAACGTGGTCAAGTGTCCTTCTCGCATCATACCATGAAAGCAAGGTCGTTTTTGGCGGCGACCTGATCGACCGATTTTTGATGCCGAGCCTTCGGCGTAGGATGCTCTGATCCGCGTGACCTCCGCCTCGCTGACTGGTCTGACGGGTGGCATGGACGCGCCAACCCTGGGTAGTTGGCGGGAAGGTTGCGTAGCAAGTTCGTTGACAGGCCAACAAGCGCGCACCTAGAATTCAAGCGTTGAAGAAACTTCGTGGCACGCGATCAGGAACCTGTAACAATTGAAAGCTTGCGAGTTGCGCACGCGGCGCGGCGCAAAGAGATTCGCGCACGGCTGCGAGAGTTTCACCGGGTATGGCAAACGGCTAATGACGCGCGGCTGTGGGAAGAGATGGTCTATTGCATCTTCACCGCGGGAGCATCGGCAAAGATGGGGCTACGATCGGTTGAGGCAATTCGACCTTTATTGGCTAAGGGCCACCCCGCAGCCATGACGCGCGCTTTAGTATCAGCAGGCGCACATCGCTTTCCCAACGCGCGGCCGGTTTATGTAGTCACCACGCGCGATTATTTACAAGGTTCGTTCTCAATGAAGTTGCGCAAACGTCTGGAAAGCTTCAGCGATCCGGTCGAGCGCCGCGACTGGCTGGCTACAGAACCGAGGATAAAAGGTCTCGGTTATAAAGAGTCAAGCCACTATTTGCGCAACATAGGATTCAAAGGGTACAGCATATTGGACAAACATATCGTGCGGTGCCTGGCGGAACTCGGAGTGATCGATTCAGCGAAGCCACCGGCCAATCGCAGTCGATATCTCGATACCGAGACAAAGATGCGGCAGTTCTCCGGCGAGGTTGGGATCGACTTTGATGAACTCGATCTCGTGCTTTGGTCTATGAAGACCGGCGAGATTCTGAAGTAATTATGAAGCTCAAATCCAGGTTCGTCTTAAGCTCATCGATCGGCCTTCTGGGTGCCGTACTGGTTTGCCTGACACTCGCTACCGTCGTAGCAGCGCATGCACCCGACAATGAGAAGGCGCGCAACCGAGCTCAGAAGGCTTTGCGGTCCGGTGATTTTGAGCGCGCTGAGCAGCTCTATCGTGACGTGTTGGCCAAAGACGATCACGATAACGACGCGCGGTTGGGGCTTAGTCACGCTCTTCTCAAACTGCGCCGCTTACAAGATTCCTTTGATTACGCGGCGCGGGTGCTGGCAATCAATCCTTTGTCCGCGAAAGCGCATGCCCTGTTGGGATCATCCATCCTGGCCTCGGGAGATTTCCGACTTTCGGTAGAGGAGTTTCGCACGGCTCTGGTTTTGGATGAGAACGAAGCCATGGCCATTGCCGGTCTGGCAATGGTCGATTATTACGAGAACCGAACCGGAAAATGCATCGCGGGTTTGCGCCGCGCCTCCGACCTCGATCCGAGCGAACCTGATTACGTCTTTAATCTCGGACAGGCGGCCGCGCGCTCTGAACGTTATAAGGAAGCCGCCGATGCTTATGAACGGTTTTTGATTATTGCGCCGCGCACCGACGCCGAGCGACGCGCGCGAATTCGTGGGCTGATCGATTTTCTGCGCTACCTCGGAATGCAGGGTTCGCTCTATGACCTGCAAGGTGCTGACCGGACCGTACTCGATTTTGAAGCTCCGGACAATCGGCCAATCATCAAAGTTCGCATCAACGGTTCGAAAGAATATCTCCGGTTCGTTCTGGACACCGGGTCGGGAATGTCCGTGCTTTCGGAAGACACCGCGCGCAAGCTGGGCCTGAAGGCGGTAGCGCGCGGCGGACTGGCGCGGGCGGTGGGTGGTGGTGGCCGCTTTGAAATCGTATACGGATACCTTAATTCGATAGACATGGGGGAAGTCCGCGTGACGAATATCCCCGTTTACATTCGTCATTTTTTCGATGAACAAACTCCGGTCGACGGCTACCTGGGCATCGCGGCTCTCGGCCGCCTGGTGACGACAGTCGATTATGGTGCGCGGCGCATGACGCTGGTTCGTCAACGTGGCGGTGAAGCAGATGCCGCAATAGCCTCTGACCGTTCCGGAAAACCGGTCAAGGCCGAAGCTGTGGAGGTCCAGCCTGGAATAAACTTATCAGTCCGGACGACCTCCAGCGGGTTCCTTAGCGGGGAAGTTTTCATTGCCGGTATTAACAAGCCGCTCAACTTCATCATCGATACCGGCGCCACCGTGACAGTAGTTTCCGAAAAGCTGGCCGCGCTTGAGGAAGCACAACCTTTCATCAGGACCAGCCGCATGCGGGTTTTTGGGGCCGCGGGTGTGGCTGATGACGTGAAGATGGCCCTCTTGCCGAAGATTCTGGTCGGCTCCTACTCACGCGAGAAGGTCGACGCCGCTGTGCTTGATCTCGAGCCGGTGAATGAGACTGCGGGATTTTTGCAGAGTGGAATTCTGGGCGGCAACTTCCTCCGCTTTTATCGCGTCGTTTTCGATTTTTATAAGGGCGTGGTGCGGCTTGAGCCGCTGGACAAGCAAGGTCTCTCAACTGGCAGCCCAACGCCTGAAGGCACAAGATAAGGGAAGAGCAGGTCATGAAGCCAAGCACTTATCTGGAGACTTCCGTAATCGGCGCCTATCTCGACAATGGCGAGCCCTTCCGGCGCGACCTCACGATCCGCTGGTGGGAGCATGAGCTTTCGGAGTACCGCGCGGTGATCTCTCCGCTGGTGACGCGTGAGCTTGAACGTGTCTCCGAGCCGCATCGATCGGCATACTTGAAACTAATCAAGGGTCTGGAACAGGTCGAACTCACTGAGGAAGCCGCCATCCTCGCCGAAGGCTATGTCTCGCGCGGAATCTTTCATCGCAAATTCATCGCCGACGCATTACATGTAGCAGTTGCTTCATTCCATAAGATCGATTATCTAGTTACCTGGAACTTTGGACATCTGGCGAACGTCCGCCGGCAAGCGCGCATTCGTTTATTTAATACCGCCGCCGGATTTTTTGTTCCCATGATCGTAACTCCGGAGTTTTTGGTTTCGGAAGGAACTGAGATTTCAGATTTCAAATCTCAACATTGATAAGAAGGTTTGGGATTTGAAATTTTTCATCTGAGATCGTAAGTTCTAATTGACGAGTCACCAATCCGTTCCCGGTATTTGACGAGATGGGAAGACCGAAAGAGAGACCGATAATCGAAAACCAGAAGTCTAAAACCAGGAGTCATGACATGTACCGGCGGCCGAAGTTCCTGACCGTGCTACATCAGATTCGCGAGACCATGTCGCGGGAAGCGGATTATGACGTGGATCTGTTTGCCGAGATGGTACGGTCGGGTACCCGGCCCGAGTATGGGCCCGAGCGAAACATCCGCGGGTTCCGGAAGCGAGCGCCCCGAAACGACGATGAAATTAGCTTTGCCGCGCCCCCACTGGTTAACGCGTCGCGAGCTAAAGAGCGGAAACGCGCCGCACGATAGAACTTTCAAATCTGAAATCTCAAATCTGAAATCTGAAATTAACTAATGATGGACGCCACTTTCGAAACCATCGGCTTGGAAGTTCCCAGCGAGAAAGCCATTAATTTCCTGGCCGAACGGGCTGAAAACCAGGGCGAGCCAACCCAATTGCTGCGCCGCGGCGCCGTCTTGCACGGCCGTTGCTGGAAGCTCGGTGAGGGTCTTGAAGTGTGGACAGTCCTATATGAATCAGAAACCGGTGACGTCTTTTACGCGAACTGCCGTCCCGGTTTTCGCGCTCGATACATGCAACGGATCGCGCCCTGGGCTCTTACCGAATACGATGAAGAAGGCGAAGCCGTGATTCACGGTTATTCGGACGGGACCGATACCGAGGTTCTGTTCGAATTGCAGAATCTTACCGAAGTTGGAACTTCCGGCTTTCGCGCGCCGGCTTTGCATGTCGGATTGTGCGGATTAGCTTATCGAGCTCGCGTCTGCTCGCGCGAGATGAACTCGCGCTGGTTGCCGTTGGAGAAGGCATCGCCCTCGCGCGGCGCTCACGAAAACGATTGGATCCTGCGCGGTAGAGTGATCGCCTTCAAACCTTTGCGCAACCCGCTTTCGGGAAGCGAGCTTTACTGGATTTATCTCGACCTCAGCGGATTGAAACTGGAAGTTCTGGTTAACACACGAGCGCTGAGCGGGGGCGAACTGGCGGTCGGCGCAACCCTGTCTGCCGAAGTCTGGCTGCAGGGCCACGTCTTCGATGATCAAGCCCTGCGGCTGCGCTACGAAGGAGTTGACCCGGCTAGCTCAACAGCAAAATTCTGGTCGCGCTTTTCGCGCGCTAACTGACCTGGCTTTGCCTCACCGTTGTTTGGGAGACCAACGTCGCTTGATTCCGCGCGGTTGATATACCCGGTGTTCACTGAATGAAGCGACTGCTTATTACTATCCTCATCTTGCTGGTTGTTCTGGCCGGCGCGCTGTACCTCCTGGATCAGTATTGGATTCATCGCTACGATTCGCTGATCGCGCGCGAGGCCGCCGCGCATCATATCGATCCCGATCTGGTTTGGAGCATCGTCTATGAAGAGACTTACTTCAGTCCCTGGAAGAAAGGCCGCAACGGCGAAATCGGTCTGATGCAGGTGACACCGGTGGTGGCGCGCGAGTGGGCCGCCGAAAGTGGTGTGGCGCCCATGGAACAGCGCACCTCGATGGACACTACAACCTTGTTGCGAGACCCGGAACGGAACGTTCAGATCGGATGCTGGTACCTGGAAAAGGCGGACCAGGATTATCGCAATTCGCCTGGCCGCGAAGCGCGTATCCTCGCCGCATATAACGCTGGACCCAGCCGTGCGGCCGAATGGAGCCGGGTTGCAGCCGGCGCGCCACCGTTGTCCGAGCACGATTTCATCGCGCGTATAGACATTGCCTCAACCCGCGCCTATGTCACTTCAATTCTCGATCGTTATCACCGAGTAAGATCGGCGAAGAAAGCCCCGGCAGCAAGCGTAGGCTTTACCAGATGGAGTGACGGCGAGGGATGCAAAACTCAGGACATTTCTGTCTTGCGCGTTTGTTTGGGTGATTTCGTGGATCGTCCTCTATTCGAAGACATTCGATCCACGAAATCACACCAATCCGCACAAACCGAATTTCTCTAATAAAAAGTACTACGCTTCAATAATGACCGTCATCTACTCCGCGCGCTGGGTCCTGCCAATCATCTCTCCAGTCATCGAATACGGCGCCATCGCTTGCGAGGGATCTCTGATACTCGGCGCAGGCCCACGAACCGAAATCGTTTCCAGATTTCCAGAGGCTCACATACAGGACTTTGGCGACGCCGCGATCCTCCCCGGTCTGGTCAATGCGCACTCGCATCTGGAACTGACCGTAATGCGCGGTTTCCTGGAACGAGAAGAAAATGATTTCTCTGCCTGGCTGCGTAGACTTACCCTTGCGCGTCTGGCTATGACTGCCGAGGATTTGTTGGTGTCAGCAACCTGCGGTGCGATTGAAGCCGCGCGCGCTGGTGTGACCTGTGTTGGCGACGCCAGTTCCGTTGCGAGCCAGGCCATAGCCGCATTAAAGCTCGTCGGGCTGCGAGGAATCGTCTATCAGGAATCCTTCGGTCCCGACCCGAGCCTTGCCGCGGAAAATGTCGCGACTCTCCGCGAGCAGATCGCAGAGTTGCGCGCGCTTGAAAACGCGCTGGTGCGGATCGGAGTCTCACCACACGCGCCTTACACCGTGAGCGCGCCGCAGTTGGAATTAATCTCACGCCTGGCGATCGATGAAAGCCTGCCAGTCATGATGCACGCAGCTGAATCGGAATCCGAGAGACTATTCATGCTTGAAGGTCAGGGTGTCTTTGCGGACAAGTTAAGAGAACGCGGTATCGAATGGCAAGCTCCCGGAATTTCGACGATTCAATACCTGAGCCGGCACGGTGTGCTGGAAACCAGGCCCCTGCTTGCGCATTGCATCAACGTGGATGACCGCGATCTCGAACTCATCAAACAGAGCTCGGCCGGCATTGCGCATTGTCCAAAGTCCAACGCCAAGCTGGGTCACGGCCGTGCGCCTTTTGCGGAGTTCATCAAACGTGATCTCAACCTCGGTTTAGGCAGTGATTCAATGGCGAGTAACAATGCCTGCGACCTGCTCGAGGAAGGGCGCTTTGCGGCGCTGCTCGCGCGGCTTCCATCCAACTCTAATGATCCTTTTAGAAAAGGACGCCTGCCTGCCCCTGATTTGATCTCCGCCGAAGAAGCCTTGTACGCGGCCACGCTCGGAGGCGCGCGCGCACTGGGATTGAACGATAAGATTGGCGCGCTGGCGGACGGAATGCAGGCCGACATCGCCATCGTCAGTCTCAATGGCACACACCAACAACCGGTCCGAGATCCCGTCGTCGCGCTGGTCTTTGCATCGTCTGGACGAGACGTGTTGCTCACGATGGTCGCCGGAAAAGAGATCTGTCGCGACGGACGCGTTAGCGGAACTGATGAGAGTGAATTGCAGAAGCGCCTTGCGCATATAAGGAGCAAGATTGAGTTACCCGTCTAGCAGGTGGTTAAGACCTGGACGACGATCCACGAAACCACACCAATAAGCCTTTTGTTATTTCGTGTGATTTCGCGGATCGGATTTACTGCTTCGGTTTGAGCTCTCACAACGCAGCCCTCGGGCCAAAGCGAGCCGAGTTCGCCGACGGTGAAGTTGGGCCATTGCTTTGGGCGGCTGAATCTGCAGTTTCCACCCTTGCCGATTGCCGTGGCTGTTTATATTATTAGCGCCATGACGGACTCTCCACGACTCGTCTTCGTTCTTGTTACAATCGCGCTCTTGCTCGGTCTCACTGCGAGCGTCTGTGCCCAGCGCAATCCCGTCATGCCGTCCCAGCAAGCCGACAGTAATAAGGAAG
>JAWWPL010000409.1:0-9785 GCA_033850605.1 Blastocatellia bacterium
AAAATGAGTCGAATCGCTTGTAGCTAACGAGGCGGAAAGTGCGCGTCGAAATGTGCCCTTGATCGACGCATGAGCCCTGGTGACACGCGAGAGGAGTCTTGCAGTGACTCTGTGTAATCGACCAAACCGCAATAGCACCAATGTCTTATCGCGTTATCGGCGGTCGGCACGCACATTGCGAAGCGCTTCTCGACAGGATTGTGCGGATTCTTTTAAAGTTGGAGCGTCTAATGAAAGTTACACGGTTAGCAGAGCGGGGCCTGACAGCCATGGCTGGCGGACTGTTCGACACCATTCAAGTATTCAATAAGTATAAGCCGAACCCATCATTCACGCCGAAATGGTCGGATAAGCCACTTTTAAAGTCTTGGCAGAAAACAAAGCCGACTCTGGGCTGGCCTCGGGTTACGGACTCGCTTTGTCCAAACTGCGTCATCGAAGCGCGTGAAGAAATTCTTAGCGGCAAACAGGACGTTTCAGTTCTACTAGATGAAAAGGTCGGGGAAATTAAGGCGCAAATCATCGAGCGCGATGGTGAGATATGGATGGTTAAGGACTGCCCGATCCATGGGCACTTCGAGGATATGATGGCCATTGACTCGAAGTTCCTGACCCACATTGAGGCAATGTTCCCCGGTCGCGACATTCCTGCGCATAACGACGAAACGCTTCACAATCACGGGACGAGTACTATTAAGTATGGTCGAGGCGCCGTTTTAACAGTTGACCTTACCAACCGTTGCAATATGATGTGCGATCCGTGTTTTATGGATGCAAACCAAGTGGGTTTCGTCCATGAGTTAAGTATGGACGACATAAAGGAAATCCTAGATAACGCAATATCGATTAAGCCGAGACGACAGATGTCGGTACAGTTTTCGGGCGGTGAGCCCACGATTTCCCCCCATTTCCTTGAGGCGATTAAGTACTCGCGAAAGGTTGGGTATAATTCGGTCCAAGCGGCTACAAATGGAATCGAGTTCGCAAAAAGTAAAGAATTCTGCCGTGAGGCGGCAGAAGCGGGTTTGCGTTATGTGTATTTCCAATTCGATGGCATAGGGAACGACGCGAATAGTCATCGCCAGGTTGGGAATCTGTTCGACGTGAAACTGCGAGCGATTAATAATCTTCACGAAGCCGGAGTCGAGATTGTTTTGGTCACGACACTGGTAAACGGAATCAACAATGACCAAGTCGGATCAATCATCCGGTTTGCGCTCGACAATCCGAAGAAGATTGCGTTTCTCTCCTTCCAGCCGGTTTCTTTCACCGGACGGGATGAGGCAATCACTGCTGAGCGGCGTCTACAACAGCGATACACGCTTTCTCATCTGGCTCATGATGTTAAGAACCAGGTCGGCATTACCGAACCTACGCGTGACTGGTTTCCACTCTCGTTGATGGGAGCTTTCGCAGATTTCGCGGACTTAGTCCACGGGCCAAATTCAGAATGGGGCCAGGTTTCCTGCGGTTGTCACCCGAATTGTGGCGTCGGTACAGCAGTGATGATCGACAAGGAAACGAAGGAAATGAGTCCGGTGCCGGCGTTCCTTAACATTCCTGGACTGGTAAAGGATATGCGAAAGATAACGGACGCAGCGCGCGGAAAATGGGCGTCGAACGTCATGATGGGCCTCGCCCTTTTGAAACACTACAAGCCGAAGATGGCGCCTTCGGCATTCAACCTGTATGAGCTTTTCAAGAAGTTTGACAAATCGTTTGGGTTAACCGGAAAAGACTATGGCAAAGTCGGCGGCGACCGCAGCACTGAGGACATCGAGAAGCGTCGCTCCGATCGTTGGAACTTCCTATTTATCGCCGGAATGTGGTTTCAGGATTTGTTCAATTACGACTTCCGTCGTACAGAGATGTGCATCATTCCTTACGGTACGCAGGAGGGCGA
The DNA here is from genome assembly GCA_033850605.1 of Blastocatellia bacterium. Lineage (GTDB taxonomy): Bacteria > Acidobacteriota > Blastocatellia > Pyrinomonadales > Pyrinomonadaceae > UBA11740. The sequence continues at coordinate 1,904 of JAWWPL010000409.1, forward strand.
GATCAGCTTTTGTGCTTACAACACAGGTATCGGTTGGCGCAATATTATTGAGCACATGCACCAAAATGCCACCGTTGCCAAGTGGTACGAAGAACATGGCCGGCACGAGATCTTTGCCGGCGGTAAGACTGTCGACCTGGCGGATCCAACTCACGGTCTTAGACTGAACGAAGTAGATCTAATGCGTCCGAACAAGCCTCACATGGAAGGTCCAAAGACGGCGCACGAGGAGACCGTAATGATGCGTAAGCTGTATCAAGAGATGGTGCTCAAGCAGCAGGAGATCAAGTCGGATAACGGTGACAAGCCGGTTCAGATTCAGGGCTTGAGTCGAAAGAAGGATCTGGCAGTTGTATCGGCTTAGCTCGGCGCAAACTTTTTGATAAATTCCCCGCGGACGGTTTGGCTGTTCGCGGGGTTTTCATTGCTCTGCTTGACCATAATGCAGAAGGACGTGTTAAATAGGTCTTCTAAAATGGGAAGATGGAAAACTGACAATTGGAGAAATAGATGGCAGTAGTGACAATTAACCAGGGCGAGTCAATTGAAAGTGCATTGCGTCGATTCAAGCGGAAGGTGATGACCGAAGAGATCATTAAGGACGCAAAGAAGCACGCCTTTTTCATGCCTCCGGGCCAAAAGGCGAAACTCAAATCCGCTTTAGCTCGCAAGCGCAACAAGAAGAAGGGCCGTCCCCGGCCGCGTCCCGTTGGCGCAAGGTAGCAGTCGTGCCGCGTTTAGCCCACGAGATTCACCACGTCGTCCACAACTAGTAACGGGGTTCGACAACGCGCTCCTTGAGTCCGGGGCGCACGTGTGCGAAGCGACGGTTGCGGTTTACTCTCCTTTCAGCAAATCATGACGCGCATTTTATTAACCAACGACGACGGGATCCATTCGGACGGTTTAGTTCGGATGGAAAGTGCCTTGCAAGAGCTGGGTGATGTTTTTGTCGTCGCGCCGGCAGCGGAAATGAGCGGTGCCTCGCACAGCTTGACGCTGTCCCGGCCGCTGCGGATTCGCCAAATCGACGATCGGCACTGGACTGTGGATGGAACACCAACCGACTGTGTGACCCTGGCGCTTCATCAAATCCTTAAAGAGGATCAACTACCGGACGTTTGTGTCTCAGGAATTAACCACGGTGGAAATCTGGGCGACGACGCTACTTATTCCGGCACGGTGGCAGGGGCTTTGGAAGCGACGATTCTTGGCGTACCGGGAATTGCAGTAAGCCTTGTCGCGAGAGAGAATTTTGATTTTACCGACGCGTCCCGCTTTGCTGTGCTCGCTGTGAGAAAGATTTTGAGCGAAGGCTTGCCTGAGGGGACGCTCTTGAATATGAATGTTCCACTTGGAGAGATCAAAGGAGTGAAAGTGACCCGGCAAGGCATCAAGAATGCGCGGCCGGTGATTACTGAGCACATAGATCCTCGCGGTAAGCCCTATTTTTGGATCGGTGAACAATATTTCCGATCGAACTCCGAAGACGGCACCGATTATCGCGCCATAGAAGACGGGTACATTTCAGTCACGCCATTGCGGAGTGATATGACTGATCATGCAGCCTTAACCGAAATAGGCTCCTGGAACTATTTGGCGTCTGCTGAATTGTTGCATCGTTAAGACCTTCCTTGCGGCATAGACTTGAGCTCCACACCTTCAAGACAACAAGCAATGCAAGCCGAGTATCGCATTCCGCGCGAGCGTATGGTTGAACGCCTACGGGAACATTACGGAATTCGCGATCTAAACGTCCTGGAAGCGATGCGCCGGGTCCCCCGCCACTTTTTTGTTACTGAAGCATTGCGCGGGCGCTCGTATGACGATAATGCTCTCCCGATCGATTTCAATCAGACGATCTCGCAGCCATTTATCGTAGCGCGGATGACTGAGTTGCTTGAGTTGGATAAAAAGAGTCGCGTGCTGGAAATTGGCGCCGGTTCGGGTTATCAAACTGCCGTGCTGGCCCAGTTGGCTTCGCAGGTATATGCGATTGAACGCATTGGTGAGCTGGCACGGCTCGCTCAAAAACGAATTAGCGAACTGGGAATCTATAACGCTACGGTAAAAGCTTTTGACGGCACGCTTGGTTGGAACGCTTACGGTCCCTACGATGGGATCCTGGTCGCGGCCGGCGGACCGCGCATCCCAGATCCTCTGATAGCTCAATTGAAAACCGGCGGACGTTTGGTAATTCCAATCGGAGAAACGCGCGAGTCGCAAAAGCTAATGCGCGTCATTAAAACCGATGGCGGGCATGCGATCGAAGAACACGGACCCTGTCAGTTTGTGCCCTTAATCGGGCAGCACGGTTGGTCTCCGAAGTAATGGGTTGATTTTCAATGATTGGCAAACTCATCGAACTGCTGTCGGTCTTCATCGTGGCCACTATCGCCCGCCTCGGCTACGCGGGTGTGGTTTTGTTGATGGCCATCGAATCGGCGTGCATTCCGCTGCCGTCAGAAATAATCATGCCCTTCTCGGGCTATCTGGTTTCGAAGGGTGAGTTCAATCTGTGGTTGGTAGGAGTGGCTGGTGCGTTCGGCTGCGTCGTGGGCTCGTTGGTCGCATATTGGGTGGGAATGTATGGTGGCAGACCGCTAGTTGAGAAGTATGGTCGCTATCTGTTGGTTTCGAGTCATGACCTCGATTTGGCTGATCGGTGGTTTGATCGCTTCGGCGAGGTGATTGTTTTCGCCAGCCGCCTATTGCCGGCGGTGCGCACATTTATCGCATTCCCGGCCGGTGTAGCCCGGATGAACATCAAGAAATTTGTGATCTATACCTTTGCCGGATCGCTCCCGTGGTGCATCGGGCTGGCATATGTTGGCCAACGACTCGGCGAGAAGTGGGACAAAGATCCCACGCTCAAAAACCTATTTCACCGATTCGATTTCGTGATTGGAATCCTGATAACAGCAGCGGTTGTCTGGTGGGTCTGGCGACACATCAAGCACTTGAGAAGCGACGACGATAAGGTAAGGCAGGTTTGACAGTGTCAGCACCGTCACATAGAATCCAACCCTGCTAGTTCGGGGCGTGGCTCAGCCTGGTAGAGCGCTCGGTTCGGGACCGAGAGGTCGGAGGTTCGAATCCTCTCGCCCCGACCAATAGATCAAAAATTACGGCTGCCAATAATGGCGGCCGTATTTTTTTGCCCAAGTTGTCGACAGGATACCTAGTTGTCACCGTTCCATGGAATTTACTGGCGTGGGCACGAGTCGGAAATCTCTTCGATAAATCGCTGCGCCAATCGCGCCCGAATAAGCAGAACAGTTTGTCCTCGAAGGCTCAGTGTCTGATCTTGTTTCTCGTTTGCCTACTTCCCCTTTGCACTCGCATCGGGAATTGCTATTCATTGACTCACGTCACGCACCTCGCGAATCTCGTCGCAAAAAATTCTGACCAATCCACAGTTTGCAAGATCCGCTAAAGAGCAGAGGTCAAACTGTTAGCGATCCTGTGCCTGATCAATGTGATCAATTTGAACTCCTCCCAACCAAAGGCGACGACAATATAAGCGTCACCATCCGGGTCGATTTGAATGTAAGAAGCGCGGCACGCGCAATGCCTACTCATTGGTCAAGAGGGGTTAGGCCCAGCAAACCACTGAAAAATGCAGACAAACTACCCAGTGTTTAGCCAGATCGCCCAGCCATTCCGCTGCAGATATATTCACACAACTCGTAAATCGAATTCTGGCGCTCTCATTAAAATTTCCAAGGAGGTATGTCGGGTCAGGACCAACAGTTCGTATCTCAACGTCACATGTTTGCCGATAAATCTTTGAGCGTATCAAGGATTTACTCGCAACAAGATTGAGTCGAACATAAGCAAACGGTTCTCCGCCGTTACAGTTGGTGAACTCACCCCTAACCCACGCACCCATGAACTCAAAAGAAACTCGCTCCTCAACGTCCCCGAAAATCTGAGCTAAGCCGACCATTCCGCACTGACTGAAAACCGACTCGCAGCGGCGTGCCGCTGAAGGGGCGAAGACTGCCCGCTCGCCACTCGCTTTTGCACTTTCTTACCGCTTCATTTTCGCCCGGAAAATCAGAGGAAAACTAGATGAGATTGAAATTGTTTGTTGCTTCCCTTATGTTGACCGCCGCTACGACATCCATTAATTACCCGAAGACGATTACTAGCAGAGTTGAGCCCTCACCCTGCGTCGTTGGCCGCACCGCGGCGGCATTCGGCTTCTGGACCTGGCCCGCTAACTCGCACGTCAATATCTATCTTCGCGAGCCGGATTTTTCCATTGACTATGTCGCTGCCGTCAAACTTGCGGTCGAAAATTGGGACGCAGCCGCTGTCGAGAACGGCTCCAATGTACATTTCAGTTTCCGAGGACTAACGCGCGAAACAACTTCAGCTGACGGCGATGTCACAATCATTCGCGGCGATGTTTACAATAGTAAGATCAAGCATCTCGCCGTCCTCCAGGCACACAGCCTGAAAAGCAACCAGTTGATTGATTACGCTGTGGTCATCGTCGATTCGAGAGTAAGAAACCCTGAAGTGCTAACTAACATCGTGGTCCATGAGTTAGGTCATAGCCTGGGACTGCTGGACTGCAACTCATGCAGTCGCACCGGCACCGCCATGAGCCTGCTCAAAACCGGAAGCGAGTCTAATGGCATCGAAGGTCCAACCCCTTGTGACAAGATGGCAGTGCTGGGGGCTTATCGGGACCTGGCGCTTCGTGTGAGAGCGGCACCAACAGTCTTAACAGATCTTAGATAGATATAGATCTTAGGTAGACACAGATCTGAGGTAGACGCGGCCCGGGGCGCCAGAATTGGATGGCAAAATGGAAACACCTGCCATGCATCCAGCCCGCTAGCTTTGCTTTGGGCACTCGTTGCTCCGGAAGAAGAGCGAACAGCGGCACTGGGACACAGCTTCGATTGGTCAAGATACAATGATAGAATCGCGACGCTCTTAGAGGCGGAGTAATGGCCTCGTAGCTATTTCCTCAAAGCGGAAAAACGCGAGAATGAAACAGCCAGTAGTCGTGCCACCGTTCGCTCGAATTCTAGATCAAATAATTTTCAGTGCCTTACTGGTGACCATCGCGATTACCGCCATTCCATACGGAACAGTGCAGCCGTGGTGGATATCAATCTTCGAGTGCTTGATCTTTCTAATCGCGACGTTCGCCATCATTGAGGCCTTGGTTGCTCGGCAGTGGTCGCTCCGTCTATCGCTATGGACCCCGCTGCTCGTGCTTTGTTTATTTGGTGCGATTCAGTCACTCCGTCTGTTTTCGGGCCCAGCGCCAATTAGTCCGCCGAGTGCATTGAGCGCCGATCCGCAGGGCACTCAGGCAGTCGTCCTTCAGCTTTTCGCGCTAATCATTACCGCTCTATTACTCGTAAGACACGTATCGAGCAGAGCGCGCCTACTCAAACTGATCTATGTCATTATCGGCGTCGGAGTGGCCAGCGCTGTCTTCGGGATCGTGCGCAAGAACATGCAAACCGCTCCGGGTTTTTTTCTGCCGGCCCTCCCCGTCGGGGACCGCAGCTTTGCGCAATTCATCAACCGAAATCACTTTGCCTTTCTTATTGAGATGAGCCTTGGACTAACCCTCGGCCTGCTCGTAGGCAAGGGAAGCGTTCGTCGAAGGCTCGCCTTTCTTCCGGTTGGAGCTCTCCTGTGGGTCGCGCTGATCTACTCCAATTCCCGCGGTGGAATATTGGCGTCGCTCTGCGAGCTCCTCTTCCTCGGAGTTCTCCTGGATCCTGTTCGCCATCTGATGAAGGGCGAAGGTCGCTCGAAGTTGAGCCGGTTTCAGAATCTGGTGGGCGGTTTGGCGGTGCGGGTCTTTCTGTTGGCAGGCGTGGTGGGTCTGTTTGCTTATGGCGTCGGCTGGGTCGGCGGCGAACCAGTAGTGAGCAACTTTCAAAATGCCGCAAGTGATTTCAGCCAACAGGAAATGCACGACAACATCAATACTAGCCGTAAGGAAATCTGGTCTGCCTCGTGGCAAATGGCCAAGGCTCATCCGCTCGCTGGCGTCGGTATTGGTGGTTACTGGATTGGGATTACCAAGTACCATCGGGCGTCCGGAGAAATAACGCCGCAGCAGGCCCACAATGATTATTTGGAATTGTTCGCCAGCGGCGGCCTTATCGGCTGTGCTCTGGTGGCCTGGTTCCTGGTGAGATTCATAGGAGACGCCACGCGTCGTCTGGGGAAAGCGGATTCGTACTATCGAGCCACGAGTATTGGGGCTCTTGCGGGGATATTTGGCGTGGCCGTGCATAGCTTCGTTGATTTTGGGCTGCATATCACCATTAACGCTCTGATATTCTTTGCGCTGATGGTAATTGCGGTGTACAAGGACCAGCCTGCAATTGGGAAGGGCGGAAGCGACTTGACGACGCCGGCAGCGGAGTCGCTGTGATCTAGCCCTCGCCGGATGCCGCCCGGCCCCGGCTTCCCGGATTCGATAGGAAGTGCTTGACCTCCGAACGAAGTCGAGCGTATACTCGCGCCAAATCTTCGTGCCGGCGGAGCTAAACCAAAAGATTGAGCATTTCTCTCATCTGTTGAGAGGGGGGTTAGATATGAATTCCAGATATCAGAAGATCAGCACCGTCACGGCTCTGCTCGTTACGCTAACCGTGGGGCAGTTGTATATCGGGGTTACCTTTGCCGAGCCAACTAAGGGTCTGGGCAGTTTTGACGCCGTCCCGGCAGCGGTTATGGGCGTCCTGTCGACAACCAATAACAAGGCGATCACGGTAAACGGGGCCAGCGCGGTTACCGGAGCGACGATTCCGTCAGGCGCCACGATTGAGACTCCAAGCGGTGTGGGAGCAACCATTCGGCTCGGACGTCTCGGCAGTTTATGTATTGCGCCGAACACAAAGCTAAGCCTCGAGTTCGACCAGCAAGGGAATCTCATTAAGGTTAATGTGATCGAGGGCTGCGTCATTCTTCGTACTCTGAAGAACATTGGCGGTGTCGTTAACGGCCCTCAGGGCGTCCTCGGCCAAACCAACGCCTCGACAGGTGGTTCGGTCGACCTTTGCTCGAGACCGGGTGCGGCACCTTCGATTAACCAGGGATCAGCGGTCGACGCGGGCGCGGGAGCGTCTGCGACAGACTGTAACGCCGCTGGTGCAGCCGCAGTACCGCCAACTGGAATTCCACCGGCAGTTGCAGCAGCCTTTATCGGCGGTGGCGCGGCGGGCCTTTACTTTCTGTTTCGAGGATCAAATCCGAGTTCGTCTGCTCCATAGGACTTCGGATAAGAAAGAAATCAACTGACGGATGACGTTGGTCCCTTTGGGATCGCGTCTTACTCTTTTTCTACGTAGCTTGGATTCAGTCAAAAGCCTGGATCCAGGCTACAACCGTTTTTAGCCCGGAACGATTTCGTCTCGCTGGCGGAGGCTCGGCGCATGCTAACCAGCGCCAGTCCCGGAATCACTTCCCCGAGCGCTTTCTGCCGTCAGTTTTGGATCACCAACCCGACACTTCCTGTTAAGATGGCTGCTGAGCGGACGCCCATTTCAAATGCATGAGCGCGGAACCGCTAGTTATGCTCGGAGTGGCCAGATGACAAAGAAAGACAAGAAGAAGAAAAAGAAGAAGAAGACGGCGCTGGTTGTCTGTCGCGATCGAAAGGAATTCTGGACGACTCAAAAGCAGTTCTGGCAATGGGTAAGGGAGGGCGTGATCGAAAAGACCGATGACCTTCCGCTCACCGGTGCCTTTCGCCGTGACCATGAAGAGCTGATGGTGATGATTAGTAATACGGTGCTTAACCTGGCCCATCCGAACCACATGCGCGAGGCTTTGCTTTCACGCCGAAGCGGGCTGGGCGGAAAGTGAGCTAAACGTCTGGCGAGCATTTACGGCC
>JAWWPL010000420.1:0-3892 GCA_033850605.1 Blastocatellia bacterium
TGACGGTGCTGGCCTACGATCCCTATCTCACCGCAACCGAGATGGCGGCGCGCGGCGGCGAGAAGGTCGAACTGGATGACCTGCTGCGCGCTTCCGACTACGTCTCGATCAATTGTCCGCTGGACAACAACACGCGCGGCATGATCGGCGCGCGCGAGTTCGCGCTGATGCAGCCGCACGCTTTTTTCATCACCACGGCGCGCGGTTTTATCCACGATGAGGCCGCGTTGCTTGAGGCGCTGCGCAACAAATCGATCGCAGGCGCAGGGCTCGATGTCTGGTCCAAGGAACCGCCGCCGCCGGAGCATCCCTTGCTGCAGTTCGACAACGTGCTGGCGAGCCCGCACACCGCGGGGGTGACTACGGAAGCGCGGACCAATATGGGCCGCATCGCCGCCGAGCAAATGCTCGGCGCGCTCGACGGTCAGCGGCCGCCGCGCATGATCAATCCCGAGGTATGGCCGGCCTACGCAAAACGCTTCGAGCGGACGTTCGGATTTTCGCCGGCGTAGCGGTCCGGGCCGACGGATCGGCTAGGCACGAGGCAGGGTCGGGAGTTGGCCCGGCATGGCGACCTTGTACCGCCTCCCAATCGGTCAGGACGACCAAACACGCACTACGCGTTCTACGAAGCGTTCATGCCGAACGGTCAATCAGGAGTTGCATTGTCTGGGGACGTGGCGAATAATCGGTCCGAAAGGCACGGGCTCGGCCATGTTCGGATCGTTCGATGTCGGTACTTATAATTCGGGCTTGAACGTCGGGCGCCGCCTGATTGCGACCGGCAATGTTCAAGCCAGCCTGCCGCTGCTCCGGGAGCTATTCGCCGGGGCTGCTGAGAGCCGTCGGACTGCGACCGCCGACCTCATTCCAGAGATCGAGAATTGGGTTGTGCCAATTCTACCGGCGAGTCTGACCGGCAAACGAAGCGATAACTCCGACGCGCTGTCGAACATTATCACGGAGCTGTCTTCCCTGGGTTTGGACGATGAGGCGGTGCGGGTGCTGGTGACCGCAATCGGACTCAATCCAGCAGACAGTGGGTGGTTATTGGCCCGAGCCAGGACCGTCTTCGCAAGGCCGATAGTCCAATCCGGAGTGAAAATCGGCGACACCGCCAGGCGACTCATGAATGTCGGCATGGATTATCTAAAATCGGGCGCGGCGGACGGAATTACACTGATGAGCGTAGCGCATCGCGTGGGAGATATCCCGCTGCCGATCGACCACATCGGCGACAGCCTTGATTTCATCCCGGACAGTACCGCGAATTGGACTCAGGCCGGCAAGGGGGATGCACAAGCGGTAACGGACTATGCCTACGACTTGCACCGCGTCGGATGGCTAAAAACCGCCGTAGGCGTCGGGACGATGGTCACGCCTATGCTCGGCGACCCTTACGTGCGCGATATGATGGTCGATCTCGCCGATACAGCTGGCGCCGCCAATACCGCGGTCATCGATGCCAGCCGCAACATGATGACGAAGGGATATGCGGACCAAGCGACCGACCTGCTGATCGCCTCCGGCGCAGTTACCCCGGCATCGGTCTGGAAGAGCCTGCAGACGAAGGTCATTGGCCCAAGTGGGCAGGTGAATGCACCTGCGAAGCTGAGAATGTTTACCCGTGCGGTTTCCAATGCCGTCCTGCGCACGGCGCCCGAGCCCCCCGAAAACAAGGCGTTGTATTTCGTGCTCGAAGGCGAGGAGGTGCGATGTAATGAAGTAAAGTGGAATGCGGAGTTTGATCTCGTATTCAACTACGATTCCCCGCCGCCGCAAGCGCTCGTCGAATTTTATGGCAAGAAATTCGAGGCACTCAAGAATAGCGAGGCGACCCTCGAGATCAATATTCATCCCGTCGGTGTCAGCCGGCGCGACAATATTGTGGCGCAGGAAAAGACATTCAAAGACGGCAAAATGCAGGGCGATCCGCTCCGGTTTAAGCTGAAGGCGCCAGCAAAAAACGTCGAGGATAATGCCAAGGTCGGCGTCTACGTCACGTTCAGCGTCAAATTCAATTCAATTTACAAAACCTTCATTCCCATAAAGCTGGTTGACCAGCTTGGCACAGAGCCTTGCGAGAGATCGAGCCTGGATCTTGACCTCGAAGAAATCCTCAACGGCGCATCGCGGCCTCGCGATGCCGCGGTGTTCATCTACACGAATGCCGGAGGATGGGATGTTTCCTGGAATATCCAGGCTGAAAGAAAAGAACTTGCGAAAGCAATGAAACTATCGATGGCCCAGCTGGAAAAGGCTTACGGCGAGGGTTTTCTCGATGATCTGAAAGACGTTGCCCGCAAGACCGCCTGGAACAACATGACTGAGGACTTTGTGCTTCCCGATCAAGAAAAAATCGCCTTGGCGAGGAATTGCTTGCGAAGGACAATGGCCGCAGGATCAAAACTATACGAGATTTTCTGCCGCGAACCGGTTTTCAAGGAACTGATAGCAAAGATCGATCAATTGCCAGAGGGAGCGCGGATAGCGTTCCATACCGAAGAGTCGGTATTTCCCTGGGAATTGATCTATCCGCTCTATTACGACGATAAGTCGTCGGAAGAGGATGCCGCCTTGGATCCCTTGAAAGGCGAAGATCCAAAACGCTTTTGGGGCGCCCGCTTCCATATCGAATCGCTGCTGATAGGTACCAACGAGAAAGCCCTGGTGAACGGTCGGCAATCGGGGAAGCTACATGTCAGCACGGGGCTGAACCCAACTATTGATCAAAAATGGAAAGAAACTCCGCCGGGCCCGGTCGCGCGCCAAAGAGAATTCTTCAAAGGTTTCTTCAACGGGCGATGGGATAACGTCGAGAACTCCGTCCAGGTCCTCGATCTTCTCAAAAAGGCCGATCCGGCGAGTATGATCTATTTTTACTGTCACGGCAGTTCGTCGGAGTTGGACTTCGGCGACGGCAAGGTCGAACCGCATTCCGTTCTTCCGGAAGTCAACTATCCGCACTGGCCGATCATTTTCATTAACGCGTGCGATGCCGGCAACATTTCCCCGCTTTCCTTTATTTCCTTTCGAACCAGGTTCAGCGACAAGAAGGCGGCGGGAGTTGTCGCGCCGTCGTTCCCTATCCCGACGCTGTTTGCGGCCTACTTCGGCAGTGCCGTTTTGACCGAGTACAATAAACGCCGGCCGATTGGTGAAATCATCTTTGAGCTTCGCCGCACGCTGCTGGACAAAAACAATCCCCTTGGCCTGTGGTATTCGGTCCAGTGTCCGCTGGACGTAACGGCTCCCGAGGCGTGACATGGATCAGAAGCCGATTACCTTGATCGTAAGTGATCTGCATATAGGCGACGGCAAACCTGGCGACGATTTCGTTTACGACAAGGGGCAATTTATCAATTTTCTCCGCCGTCAGCTGGCAACGCCGGAAGGCAAAAAAGGCGACATCGAACTGATTATCAACGGCGACTTTCTGGAATTCGTCCAGGTCAACCCGCAAGCCTATGCAGTGAGGTCTAACCTCTATTGGTGTACCGAGGCGGAATCGCTCGCTAAGCTCGATTGTATCCTGCGCGGACACCCGGACATTTTTGCAGGGCTGAAGGAATTCCAGCAGGCGGGAAGCGGCAAGAACCGGGTAACGCTGTTCGCCGGCAACCATGACGTCGATCTTTACTGGGACGGAGTCCAAAAGGAGCTGCGGGACGCGTCGGGCGATCTCAACATCGAACTGGGAGAGGTATGGTACAAGCGATACGGTGGCCGGTTATGGATCAGCCACGGACACCTGTTTCCCTCGATTGATCCGGCGAACGGCTTCAGCCATTGGGACGAGCCACGCCTGCAACCGCCGGCTGATCGCGAGCCGAGACGGCTGGAGATGTGCCCCGGCACGCTGTTTGTCGTCAGGTTTGTGAATTTGCTGGAG
>JAWWPL010000422.1:0-5177 GCA_033850605.1 Blastocatellia bacterium
GAGCCAAAGTGCCAGGAGCCCCACGCCGAACCGTGCGGATGATCGCGGGCCACCTTCACAATGCGCGATGTATGTGGATCAGGACGCTGGGAAAGGAATTTGGCATCGCGGCGCCGCGTTCCGTCAATCGGCAAAAGGTTGAACCGAAGGAGCTGATTCCAGCACTAGGCCAGAGTAGCCGCGGCATTATCAGTTTGCTGACGCTCGGTTGTGACCGAGGGGGCGTGATCCCATCCTCCTCCTCTTACACCTGGCGCAACCTTCCCCTCGACGTCGGGCATGTCCTAACCTATTTCGTCGCGCATGAAGGTCACCATCGCGGGCAGATTGTCATGCTCGCCCGCCAACTGGGCCATCGTTTGCCTATTGAGGTTACGGGTGGTCTTTGGCAATGGTCGAAGCGCTCCCGGGAGACGGGCATCTAGACTTCGCCTTATGCGGCACTCTTCTTGGAACTTTCATAAGTAATTTACCGGAATTTCACAGCCCTACTGCCTTGAATATCCCCTGCCAATAGAAGACAATAGCGACGCAGTTTTTCTTTGATCCCTTCCTAAAAAAGGAACCAATAATCCGATGAGAATAGTGGCCCTAGCGCTCGCGGTGCTTGCTCTATCACTTTGGCTCGGCCTTCCCATTCATGAGGCAAAAAGCGTGAGCGCTGATCCAACTCAGTCAGGGGAAAGAGGGCCGGTAACAGCAGACATTGACGATAGCGATCTGTTTTTTCAAAACGCTATTCGCACGGCCGGGCCAGAGCGTGACAACTCGCAAAAGATCGAGGCGCTGCTCAAGCGCATGACGCTCGAGGAAAAGGTTGGCCAGATGACCCAGCTGGCGATCGGCATGATTTCTACCGGCCGGGATCAAAGCATCCAGATCGATCCGGCCAAGCTGGAAAAAGCCATGGTGCGTTACGGCGTCGGCTCGATTCTCAACGTCTCGGAGCAGGCGCTAACAGTGGATCGGTGGCACGAGATCATTAACCAGATTCAGGATAGCGCCACTAAGAAAACGCGGCTTGGGATTCCCATGATTTACGGCATCGATTCGATCCACGGCGCGAACTATGTCCAGGGGTCCACGCTCTTCCCGCAGGAAATCGGCATGGCCGCAACCTGGAATCCTGAGTTGATGAAGCGGGGTTCGGAAATCGCCGCCATGGAAACGCGCGCCGCCGGCATCCCCTGGAGCTTTTCACCTGTGCTTGATATCGGGCGCCAACCCGTGTGGCCCCGCTTCTACGAAACGTTCGGTGAAGATCCATATCTTGCCAAAGTAATGGGCGTAGCTTTCGTACGTGGGTTGGAAGGGTCCGACGTAGCCGCCCAGGATCATGTAGCCGCCAGTTTGAAACACTACATGGGTTACAGTTTCTCGTTTAACGGCCGAGATAGAACGCCGGCCTGGATTCCCGAGAACGAGCTGCGCGAATACTTTCTCCCGACCTTTGCCGCCGCGGTGAAAGCCGGCGCGCGCACAGTCATGGTCAACTCGGCGGAGATCAACGGCGTGCCCGGCCACGTAAACCATCACCTGTTGACCGACATCCTGCGCGGCGAATTGGGCTTCAAGGGATTTGTCGTTTCTGACTGGGAAGATATCAAGAAGCTGGTGACGGTCTGGCACACCGCGGCTAACGAGAAAGACGCCACGCGGATGGCCGTGATGGCGGGCATAGACATGAGCATGGTGCCGCTCGATTACAGTTTTGCGGATCACCTGATCGCGCTGGTTAAGGAAGGCTCGGTGCCCCAGTCGCGAATTGATGAAGCCGTGCGTCGAATCTTGAGAGTGAAATTTGAGCTCGGACTTTTCGAGAAACCAGGGGCGAATGCGCAGCTCAAGTCGAAGGTCGGACTACCCGAATCGCGGCAGGCCGCACTGCAAGCTGCCCGCGAATCGATGACTCTCTTGAAGAACACAAGTGATCTCCTGCCGCTGGCAAAGAATCGAAAGGTGCTCGTTACCGGACCCACGGCTGACTCGCTGATCCCGCTCAATAACGGATGGACCTACGTGTGGCAAGGCTCGGAAGAATCGCTTTATCCAAAGGATCGGCTAACTATTCGACGCGCGATCGAAGCCAAAGCGGGCGCGGCGAACGTCACCTACGTTCCGGGCACACAGATTACCCGCCGCGCCGGCCCATCGAATGGCACGCCTACAAATATCGAAGCTGAAGTCGACATTCCCGCCGCAGTGCGCGCCGCCAAAGACGCCGATGTGGTAGTGCTTTGTGTGGGCGAAGGATCCTACACGGAAACACCCGGCAACATTGCGGATCTAACCCTGGGTGAACCGCAACTGAAACTTGCCGAAGCAATCGAGGCCACCGGCAAACCGGTGGTGCTGGTGCTGGTAGAAGGCCGCCCCAGAATTATCAACCGCATTGTGGATAAAGCCGGCGCGGTGCTGATGGCCTACAATCCGGGCAATGAAGGAGGGCAGGCAGTGGCCGATGTGCTCTTCGGCGATTTCAACCCGTCGGGAAAACTTCCCTTCACTTATCCGCGCACGCCGAATGGTCTAATGACCTACGATCATAAGGCTTTCGAGACGGAAGGTTTTGACAACGCCGGCTTCACTCCTCAATTCGAGTTCGGCAGCGGCTTGAGTTACACGACATTTGCCTATAGCGACCTGCGGCTCAATACAAAGACTGTGAACGCAAGCGGCGATCTTTCGATAAGCGTCACGATAAAGAACAGCGGGCAGCGCGCGGGTAAGGAAGTCGTCCAACTCTATGTCAGCGATCTGGTAGCCTCTTTATCGCCCGCCGGGAAAAGACTCAAGCGTTTTGCGAAAATATATTTGGAGCCGGGTCAGAGCCGCAGCTTGACCTTCAGGCTTGGCTCTGGCGATCTTTCATTCATCGGTGCGAATAACACACCCGTAGTCGAGCCTGGTGAGTTTGAAGTAACGATCGCCGGACTGAAGGAGAAGTTCGAATTGAAGTAACGGCGTGTTTAAGCCCTGGGGGCTGGCATTCTTGAAGCGTTGCTTCGTGTGATTTCGTGAATCGTTGGCCTGCTTGATAAGTGAAGAACGATCCACGAAATCACACGAACGGACACGAACGAATAGCGGCCCTTCCGATTGAGAAACTGGCTGCGAATAGAACCGGGATAAATGATGGATTTCCGCAATGGTTTTTTGCAAAAGCGCTGGACCGGCGCGTGTCTCAGCTTGCTCGTGACCTCTGCCGTCTTTCTCGCCGCTGTTCCGGTTCGATCACAGGATAAGAGGCAAACCAAAAGCAACGATGACGACGATGTAATCAAAGTTACCTCAAACCTCGTGAGCCTGGACGTCACGGTAAAAGACAAAAGAGGTAAAGCCGTTACCGATCTCCACCCCGAAGACTTTAGCGTCATTGAAAACGGCGTGGCTCAGAAGATCGAATTCTTCGACTCCACTCTCACCTCCAGGGAAGCGGATCAACCGGAAAAGGCAAACGATTCCACTCAGCCAGTCTCACGTACGCGAAACGGTCTTCCGCGCAACATCATTGCCCTGGTACTGGACGGGCAAAGTACCCAGGTATCTAACCTCAAACATGTGCGCGAGGGCATCGTGAAGTATATCCGCGAGCGCACATCCGCTAGCGACTCGGTCGCCCTGTTGTCCATTTCCGGCGGCTTGCAGTTGTTGCAACCCTTCACCCAGGACAAAGAAAGACTCATTGCGGCGGTCGAGAAAGCAACTGATGGCTCGACTGTTTCGAAAACGTCCGAGGCCCGAGACATCTCCGAGAACATAAGCTCACTTCGCGATCAGATAGCTGGCGGCGTCACCGGGCCCATCGCATCGACACCTGGCGGCGGCGCGGCTGGGTCGGCGGCCGCACAGACAATGATCGCGCAGCGTATGCTGGAACAATATATTCAATTGCGATCGTCCCTCAGCGCGCAACAGACGCGACCGGTACTGGCGGCACTGGCGGCGATTGCCGAGGGGCTGCGTTCGATACCCGGCAAGAAGACGGTGGTAATGTTCTCGGAAGGATTCGTCGCACCGGAAGCACTCGATTGGCAGGTGCAAAGCACAATCGACATCGCCAATCGGGCAAACGTGGCTATCTATATTATCGATTCGGGAGGTCTGACGGGCGGCGCCCCCACGTCAGGGGCGCTGGTAGCTGGTTCTCCGCTCGGGGGCATATCAGCAGCTACCGATATGGAGCACCGGCGACGGGCGGGAGCCGGCGAAAGTGTCTTTGACATTAGCCGGCAGGAAGGGCTGAACCGGCAGCAGGACTTGTTGTATCGAATCTCGGAAGACACTGGCGGACGCTTCCTGAAAAATACCAATGACATCGCCGGTGGTCTCGAGCGAATCGACGCCGAAATCCGTTCGCGTTATACGCTCGCTTACCGCAGCACCGATCAAAACTTTGACGGCAGTTTCCGTAAAGTGAAGATCGAGGTTCGCAGACCTGATACGAGTGTGTTGGCCCGGCCCGGCTACTACGCTATTCCACCCAGTCAGATTGTGCCTTTCTCGCCGGCCGACCAGAAACTCCTGGCAAGCTTTGCAAACATGCAGGCCCATCCAGAGCTGCCCTTGTCGATGGAGCTGAACTGGTTTAGATCCACCGAATACAACTACGTCGTACCCCTCTCCTTTGAAATACCGCCGTCCGCCTTAAGGTTCGAGCGCAAGGGTGATCTGCAGCGTTTGCAACTGGAAGTTCTCGCCGTGATCCGAGCTGAAGGGCAGGATCGGATCCTTACACGCCTGGGTGGAAACTTCGACGTCTCGCTCACGAAAGAACAGTATGAATCGATTGTAAATGACAAGGTCTTTTATCGTCAGGACGTCGAGTTGGGCACCGGCAATTACACAGTTGATTTGATGGTCAGGGATCGGCTGTCCGGCAAGAGCGCCGCCAAACGTCAGCAGCTCGTGTTGCCCGCCGCGGGTCAAGATTTCTATGCCACCGATGCCGTTTTGAGTCGCCACGCAGAGCAGCTAAAGCCAAAGACGAGCAATGTCGATGTCCTAAGCGAAGGCAATGTTCACATCCGTCCGTCGTCAAGTCGCGAATTTCATGCGACGGATAACCTGATCATTTTTTTCAAGCTCTACAACGCAGCAGTCGACCGCGAAACCGGAAAGCCATTGGTAAGAGTTACCGTTACCTTAATGAAAGGCGGCCAGCGGGTAAACCGGCC
>JAWWPL010000423.1:0-8814 GCA_033850605.1 Blastocatellia bacterium
GCAATCTTGATGAACTTGAAGTGGATGGTTTGCCCTGCGGGAACACTCGCGTTGAGAAACCAGTTCGGATAGTTCGGCGTCAGCATCGGCCCGACTGCTCCGTCCCAGGTAGTGCTCCAATTGCCAAGCTCGACCGTGTTACCGGTGAGAAAGATGTAGTCACCCGTCTGCGTCGACGTTGCGTTGTTCACTGTGAACGTTACCGGAATCAGTTTTGCCGTCAGCACCGTGTATTGAATGCTGTTCGAAACCTGACTCGATGAGTTAGTGACAGTGACGTTGTACAAACCGTTAGTCACCGAGGGTGTGGTGCAGACGATTTGCGTCGGCGTCCAGGAGTTGATCGTTGCGGTCGCCGTGCCGAACTTCACACTGCCCGCTGTCGAACCGAAGTTGCGACCGGCGATTGTTACCTTTACGCCTGACTGTCCGGAGGTTGGACCAATCGAGCCGACCTCAGGCGGCGCAGAACCTTCTGTGAACTGCCAGACACCAACGGTGTGTGACGGTAGGGTAAAGTTCGTCACCGGGTTGTTGCCTCCCGATCCGGTACTTACCGTGATCGAAGAACCGCCCAGCAGACCGTTGAGATAATCAGTGTATGTCCCGGCCGGCAGGCCCGCATTGAGCCCGGTGATCGAATAGGACGAGCTGTCATTCTTGTTAATCGCGACAAGAACGGTGCTGCCAAAGAATTTTCGCTCGTAAATGTAAACGTCGCTATTGATCCAACGCTCGGTCGTCGAACCATAAGAAACCGCCGGATTGTTGTGACGAAGCAAAGAGAGCTTGTTCATCAACTGATATGCGGTCGTGCTGGTGCTGAAAACCCCCATCATGTTGCGATTGTATGGATCGGTACCGCCGTTTGTGTCGTTATGGAGGTACTGTTCCGTGCCGTAATAGATGCAGGGAATGCCGCGCGTGGTCAGCGTGAAGGCCATCGCTTCATGCAAGCGGTTGGTGTTGTTGTTTATCGAAAGGAAACGCGCCATGTCGTGATTGTCGATGAACGTAACCAGATCGTCTTTCCAGGTGAAGTTGCTACCCTCCTGCGAAAGCACCGTGTCGATCGTGGAAAAATTGCTGTTCGTTGCACCGAACACGTTGCGAATCGCAGTGTTCAGCGGAAAGTCGAGCAAAGAGATGCCGCTCTTGTTCGCGAACTTGTAGGAGTCGTGATACAGCGGATCAGAAGTACCGCCCTGGTACCATTCACCAAAAAGAAAACTGTCGCCGTAGGTGTAGATCGAGTTAGCGAAACTGTATTCCCAACCCCAGGTCGTATGCTTGACGGCGTCAATGCGAAAGCCATCGACGCCATGCTGCTGAAACTGTTGCGCGGCGGCTTTGAGATAGGCGTCGATCGTAGCGTGCTCCTGATTGAGATCGGCTAGATCGAAAAGCGCGTAGTACTGCAATTGGTAACGGTCATCAAAGTTCGAGATGTTTCCGTTATGATGAAAATAACCATTCGGGTCGCTGGTGTAATTGCCGAGGAAAGTCCCGTTGTCGTAAAGCGCGCCAAACTCGCCCGCGTTGTCCGTAGTCGAATGATTAGGCGCAAAGTCGACGATAACTTTGATCCCGCTCTGGTGGGCCGCAGTGACCAGATTATCGAAATCTGTCCACGTGTTACTGGTGTTGCCGAAGTGTTCCTCGATGCGCTTGAAGTCGCGCGCCTGATAACCGTGATACGACGCGGTGGGATTGCCCTGGCCATCAGGAATGTTCGTGTTGAGGTTGTCGACAGGCGGCAAGATCCAAATCGCTGTCACCCCCATTCCAGCCAGGTAAGACATCTTCTGTTGAATGCCGGCCAGATCCCCGCCCCAGTAAAGGCGCCAATTGGTTTTGGTACTATCGTAAAGCCCTGAACTCTGAGACGGATTGTTGTTCGCGGTGCTGCCGTCAAAGAAACGGTCAACCACGATCTGATAGATAACTTCGCGCTTGAAGTCACCGGCGCGGGCGCTGTTGAAGAGCGTAAACAGACCTAAAAGAGAAATCGAGACTACCGAGAGCCACCTGTTGAGTTTTCGCATGAGTACCTCCGAATAGAACGTAGCGTGGTTGGTAAGGGAAAGGGCGAAGGCGGATTATATAGCAAGATGACTATCTAGGCGAGGCAAATGCTGCGGGAGTAGTGTCTTAGTTTTTAGCTTTCGTGCTTTTCCGCTCGGACCAGGACGATCCACGAAATCACACCAAACCACCACAACCACTCTCTTCTTCGTGTTTTTCGTGGATCGTCTTACTCGGGGTACGGAGCAAAGGGAAATAGAACGGCGCCAGGGTAAGCGCGCCTTGCACGCCACCCCTGGGCGCCACCGAAGAACCAAACCTGGTTTCTGCCTACTGCTTTCTGCCTAAGGGTGTGTCCTATCCTACTCGCCTGATTCTTTCACGCTGTTCAGGCACCACTTGTCTGACTGGTTGCAATCCGCCATCGTGAAGCAGGTCGGCAAACAGTGCGCGATAGTGAATCATTGCTTCGCGCAGCTTCTCAATCCCGACATCTTCACTTTCATGGCGAGCAGCGATGTCATGCGCGATGCGATAGTTTTGCACGACCGCCGGATGATCCACCGAAACATCGGCCACGCGCTGATCGAAATCCGTAACCGGATAGCCGCGCACATTCATTACTTCCTGAACCAGGACGTCTGCGTTCGTCACGGCAGCGGCTGGGTCGTCGACGAACCGTGCTTGTGCGTGTTCCCACGCATCAGCAAATTCGGTTCGCTGTTGGTCACTAAGCGGTTTGATGTTCAGCTTCGCCACGCGCTTCTGCCGCTCCTGCAAAAGCTTTTCGGCGTGTCCGGTATCGCCATCGTCTGCACGCACCGCGCGGTTGTACTCAGGCCCGAACTTGGAACGCAGCTCCTTCGTTCGTTTGTTTCTGGAATAGAACCAAATCGCCATGGCCACGGCGACGATCACCCCGACGATTAAAGTTCCCACTGCCACGCCCACAATAATCATTGTCCTTGAATCCATAAAACTCTTCCCCTTCCCAACTTCTTTGAGATGCGTGATGCAACACTCAGACCCAAGCCGAAGAACCCGTCTTCCAGAGGCAAGATAGGAAAGACAATGAGTTTGGAAAGCGTTGGCCGGGGCGAGTTTGCTCCCGACTGATTAGGCTGAGTACCGAATCACGACGTTCTGTATCACATCGAAGCGATTGGCCTCTTATCAACTACGCGTGGTGATGCGAGTGGAGTATGCGGGGTCGCCTGATGCTATCCTATTGAAAGCCTTTCGCAATCCACATGACGATGTTCACCAGAGCGATTGTCCGGCCGCCTGCCCCAAACTTTGCTGAAGGGCTTACAACCGCGGGGCTCGGCGCTCCCGATTACCAACGCGCGCTCCGACAACATCAGGAATATTGCACCGCGTTGGAACAATGCGGATTAACGTTAACCGCACTTGAACCCAACCCCCAATATCCCGACTCAACTTTTGTTGAAGATACGGCAGTACTCGCTGACCGTTGCGCGGTACTAGCGCGGCCCGGTGCGCCAAGTCGTACCGGCGAAGCAGCCGCCATCAAAGACCGCCTCGCTAATTTCTATCCTTCTTTGATGTCGATTCAGGCGCCCGGAACTCTTGATGGTGGGGACGTATGCGAATTGGGTGAGCACTTCTTTATCGGTATTTCCGAACGCACTAATGAAGCCGGAGCGCGCCAGTTGGCGGAATGGCTCACAAAGTTTTCTTACACGGCGACTTTAATCGACATTCGAGGTGAGGATCGGATTCTTCATTTGAAGAGTGGCCTTTCGTTCCTCGGTGGAAAGCGAATTGCGGTCATCGAGGGCTTGGCGCAACGCGCGGAGTTTCGGGGCTATGATCTGGTGGGTATTCCCGCCGGCGAAGAGTATTCGGCCAACTGCGTGCTGATTAACGATCACGTGTTAGTGGCTGGCGGCTATCCATCGTTTGCCGGCAAACTAAAGAAGTTGGGTTACCAAACGATAGCGCTGGACATGTCAGAGTTCCGGAAGATGGACGGTGGATTGAGTTGTGTGTCGCTGCGATTTTGAAGTTGCCACGGGCACTGACGCGACCGTATGTGACTCTCGCAAGAGAAGGTGTTGTTGCGCAATCAAAATATTGATATTGAGTAGCGTGCGAGCTGTCAAATCTGAGAGCTGATTCTCGGCGTATCTGGAGACAAGAAAAGGTGGCTTAGACGCCTTGCACCACAAAATACGGCAGCTCCAGACCTGAGACGGTGACCGTTTCTTCTTTAGTCACAATGTCAGATTCTGGCAAGTTCGAGCGCGCCGCAAAGGTAAGCAGAATGTCGCCCATGGCCGCGATGTCTTCGCCGAGTTTTGATGCGAGATTGACTTCGTTGCCGTATAAGTCATGGTCCGCGATATTCAAGATCGTTCCATAGCCAATGCCAATCGACACATACAAACGCCGGTCGTGAGGCAGGAGCTGATTGGCTGCGGTCAGGTGCCGCGTAATTTCCTGGCTGGCGTGCACTGCGTCACTCACCGTGTCGAAAAGGCAGAAGAGATTATCGGCTTCGGCCTTCAGCAGCAGGCCCTTGTGAGCAAACACGCATGGGGTAGCGATGGTTTGCATTTCATGAATCATCAGCAGGAAGGAGGTAATGCCGAGGCGCTGGGTCGTGGCGGAAAAGCCTGACATATCGAGGATCATGATGGCCTTTTCCTGGCCAAACATCTCTTCAATGGATTTGGTAATTTGATCGCGCCGCTCCGGATACTCAATAATCTCTGCCAGCAGGCGATCCAGATTCTCACGCGAGTTGCGACGCGACACAGGTTCCTGATTATGCGTAACGGTGGCTGTTGCCGCGTTACCTTCTGAAAGTTGTTCAGACATATCCATTAGAGTTGATACGAGACAACGTTAAGCCTGGGGCGGGGAGAAAAACCTCGCCCCAGGCAAGTTAAAACAACATCACTACGAACTTGTGCGCCACGCCTGCTCACCACTTCGGCACCACGCCCAAATTCTCAAACAAGAACGAGAATAGGTCCGTCTGTTGTTCGAGAGTCTTGGTCGTGCTGCTCGCGCCGTGGCCGGATTTGGTGTCGATACGAATCAGGATTGGGTTATCACCGGCCTGCGCCGCCTGTAATGCCGCCGCATATTTAAAGTTGTGTGCGGGCACCACGCGATCGTCGTGATCGGCGGTGGTAATCAGAGTAGCCGGATACTTCGTCCCCGGCTTGATATTGTGGACTGGCGAAATGGCATAGAGAGCTTTGAACTGCTCAGCGTTGTCGCTGGATCCGTAATCCGAGATCCAGGCAGCACCGATCGTGAACTTATGAAAACGCAGCATGTCCATCACACCCGCCTGTTCGATCACAACCTTGAAGAGGTCGGGTCTTTGATTCGAGCAGGCTCCCACCAGCAATCCTCCATTCGAGGCGCCATGGATGGCGAGCTTGCTTGGCGAAGTGATCCGCTCCTTAATTAGATACTCAGCCGCTGCGATAAAGTCGTCAAAGACGTTCTGCTTTTTTAGCTTGGTGCCTGCTTCGTGCCACTTCTCGCCATACTCGCCGCCGCCGCGCATGTTTGCAGACGCGTAAACGACCCCCTGCTCCAGCAGAGCAATTCGCAACGCGCTGAAGCCAGGACTGTTGGTGATGTTAAAGCCACCATAACCATAGAGCACGGTCGGATTGTTTCCATCCAGCGCGATGCCTTTCTTGTTGGTGATGAACATCGGGACACGCGTGCCGTCTTTGCTGGTATAGAAGACCTCTCTGGTTTCATAGTTCGCGGGATTGAATCCCGGGATCTCGACGGTGCGAAAGACGGAAGACTTTCGCGAGGCGATATCGTATTTGTAGATAGTCGGCGGGTAATTGAACGAAGTGAAGCTGTAAAAGGTGAACTTGTCGTCGCTGCGGCCGCCAAATCCTCCGGCTGATCCGGGACCGGGCATGGCAATCTCGTTTTTAAGCTTGCCCGACAGGTTGTAGACGTACGCGCGGGTGGTCACGTCCTTTAGATAAGTGATGAACAGCTTGCCGCCGACGGTGTTCGCAACTTCCAAAGGCTCCGGTTTCTCGGGAATGACATCAGTCCACTTCTCGGGGTGCTTCGGATCCCACAGTACTATCTTGCCGTTCGGCGCGTTATGGTTTGTTTGGATCAGGAACTTTCCTGCGACGTCGTCAACCACCCCATATTCATCATCGCCAATCTCAGCTACGACCGGCGTGAACGTTTTCTCGCCTTTGGAAAGATCGCGAACGAACAACGAATTCCCTTTCTTGCCGGCCGCGGGATCAGACTGTGAACGAATCTCAAAACGCTGGTCATCGGTAACGCTGACACCGTTGAAGCGCGCCGGGTGATCGTTGTCCTCATAAACCAGTTCGTCAGCCGATTGCGGAGCGCCTATTTTGTGATAGTAAACCTTCTGATATTCGTTTTTTGCCGCCATCTTCTTGCCGGCAACCGGCACGGGATAACGGTTGTAATAGAATCCCTCGTCGCCTCGCCACGAGGCGCCCGAAAACTTAACCCATTCCAGGTGATCCTCGAGCGGTTTCTTCGTGGCCACATCGAGAACGTAAATGTCGTTCCAGTCGGAGCCGCCTTCCGAGATGCCATAGCCCACGTACTTCCCGGTATGCGAAAGCGAGAACGAACCGAGACGTGATGTTCCGTCAGCGGAAAACTTATTTGGATCCAGCAATAAGTCGGGCGTGCCCTCCAGCCCCTTCTGGATATACTGGACATTCTGGTTCTGCAAACCGTCGTTCTTGGAGAAGAAGAACCATTTTCCACGTCGCGACGGCGCGGAATACTTCGGATAATTCAAAAGCTTGGTCAGGCGATCCTTGAGCTGCGCGCGATAAGGAATCTTGTCGAGATATCCAAACGTAACTTTATTCTCAGCTTCGACCCAGGCTGCAACTTCGGGGGAGTTGTCGTCCTCAAGCCATCGGTAGGGATCGGGCACGCTGGTTCCGAAATAAGTATCGACGACCTCGCCCCGTTTGGTCTCGGGATAAGAAAGTTTTGGAATGTCGCCCCGATGCGCAGTGGCCAAACGGGTGAGGGGCGAGATCGAGATGGACAACGTCAGGACAACCAGGATCAGTGAAGCTAAAGTTATTTGGATCTTTTTCATTTGGATTGGGTCCTCCGGAAAACACTTATGGAAAAGGCTCTGGGCTGAGATACTTTAATCGAGGCAAGCAACAAAAACAAATGTGACTACTCCAGGTGTGTGGCGCGTCTCTTCACGGGTGAGACGCCCGTGCCACACAGTTGCTTCGCGCTGATCGCTGTTGTCTAAACCGAAGAGGAGCAGTAATCGCATGCAAACTGGACTGGCAATTCTCTTGTTGGTGGGACTTGGGTGGCAGACTCTCCCTCAAAACCCGCCGAACACCACGCAAGCCTTCAGCCCTGATCCCAGATCGACCGCCACCAGAGTGATCCTCCTGGGTACGGGAACGCCATATCCTGATCCGGCAGCGTCCGGACCGGCGACTGCGGTCGTTGTCGGGGGACGCGTATTTTTATTCGATGCAGGACCCGGCGTAATGCGTCGTTTGCGCGCGGCGAACCTTCCCATCAACGGACCGGAGGCGCTTTTCATTACCCATCTGCACAGCGATCACACTCTCGGCTATGCAGATCTTATGTTGACTTCATGGATAATGCGCAGACGCGCGCCCTTTCCGGTCTATGGCCCCCGAGGCCTGCAAAGAATGACCAATCATCTCTTGGCTGCATATTCAGAAGACATCGACATTCGGGAAAACGGATTGGAACACGAAGCGGCCGGGGGATATCGCGTCGCCGTGCACGAGATTCAACGAGGTGTCGTTTACGAAAAGCATGGCGTGCGCGTCTCTGCAATCGCGGTGCTGCATGGAGCATGGAAAGACGCGTTTGCCTATCGCATCGACACCAGTGACCGTTCGATCGTGATTTCGGGCGACACTCGGCCCAGCCAAGAGTTGGTCAAAGCCGCGTCTGGCGTCGACATCCTGATTCACGAAGTCTATTCAGCGGCGCACCTGAAACCAGAGGATCGACCCGGTGGAAAAGACTGGCCGCGCTATTGCCGCGAGTATCACACTTCGGACGTGGAACTAGGTGCGCTGGCCTTGCGCATCCGTCCCGGTGTGCTGATTCTGGATCACATCATTCGGATGGGCGCGACCGACGAAGAACTTCTCGCCGGTATACGCGCCGGAGGTTACACCGGAAAAGTTTTGATTGGCAGAGATCTGGAAAGCTTTTAAGAAGAAAACCGGACGGATTTCTCACGCGCGCTAATCGGATTTCGGCCGATGTCAGTCACGGGCCTTTGCGCCGCCCGGAGTCGGAGCATTGGACATCTGCATGGTGTCTGATGTGAGTTCGCTACTTCCCAAATCGGCCAGGGCCACGACGACCAGCAGAACGGTCACGCCGAAGGTAGCGAGAATGTAAAGCAGCGAAGTCTGCTCGAAGTAAATCAGCAGGAAGGTCGATACCGCCAGGCAAAGAATCCAAAGATAGGTAATGCCGCGTCTTCTCTTATTCTTGGTTGTGCGTAGTCGTTGACTCATTTCATATTTACCTGGTTAAGGAAGAGCGCCCAAAGTTCTGTCGTATCGTGCGCACAAATCAAGCTTCTCAATATATGACGCCGCGCTGAGTTACTAAGCCAGCCGAGCCGCGCAACATGTTGACGAACGTATCGCCCCAGGCTTTCGCTGAGAAGGGGCCACTCTGACGGACATCGATGATATCGTAAGGTCTCAGCAGCACGTCAGGCGCCTTCCCCTTCTTGATCGCGTCGTA
>JAWWPL010000463.1:0-17052 GCA_033850605.1 Blastocatellia bacterium
GAGGTGAAAAGCGGAGTTGATTTAGCGTCCGAACCATTTCAATGGTTTGATAAGCCGTTGAAATGGCTATCTATCATTAGTTCAATCCATGTCACCTCGCTGAAGCGAGGTGCTCATGAGAAGATGGCCAACTGTCCCATTGTTTCTTACTTCCTTCTCTCATCGAATTCGAATCGCCACGTTATTGGCTGGGCTCTCCTTTGCTCCTCGCGTCTTTGCGTAATAGACGTCGTAAATCGCGCGCACTGAGGGCGCTCCGAAGCGCGAACCCAGGCCCGCGTTTTCGATCATGGCAACGACGGAAATCTCCGGCTTAAAGGCCGGCGCGTATGAAACAAACCACGAATGATCCTTGTGTTCAGAGCCCTCTTTGCCGAGGCTTACGACCTGGGCGGTGCCGGTCTTGCCCGCTATGTCGAACCCCGCCATCTTTATTCCGGTGGCGGTTCCGGCGCCGTTAACCACTGACCACATGGCATGAACGACCAGATCGCTCTGATCGACGGGAACCGCAAGAACCTTAGGCTGCGGTCGATCGAAAGTCCGCGCCGGTCGCTCAGGCCGGTAATCGGGCCGAGTCGGATCGCTGCCCACCGCGCCGATTGCGCGTACCTCTTTCAAAAGGTGCGGAACGAACATCTTCCCTTTCGTCGCAATGGCCGAATGAGCGCGCAACAAAGCGATGGGCGTGAGCACATCCTCGCCCTGGCCGAATGAAGAATAGACTGTATCAATGTCCTTCCATTCAGGATCGGTAGGATAATTGCGCGCTTTGAATTCGCGAGAGGGAGTTGTACTGATAACCTCGTGCGGTAAGTCTATCCCGGTGCGCTTGTTGAGATCGAATTCTTCGACCATGGCCTGAATGCCTTCAAGCTTCATCTTCAATCCCAGACGATAGAAGTACCCGTCGCACGAATGCTCTATGGCAAAGTGCACGTTGGGTGATCCATGATTACCGCCCATGCAGCGAGTGAACTTGTTGCCGATAGTGATTCCGCCGCCGCAGACCAGGTTCGAACTATCAATCGTGATTGCGCCCTGCTGCAGTCCCGCCGTTGCCATCAAAGGCTTCCAGGTGGAGCCCGGAGGATACTTGCCCTGGATTGCGCGATCGATCAGGGGCTTGTCGGGATCAATTAACAGCTTTTGATATTCCGCGCGCCCTTCTTTCGTAGTGATGCGTTGCGAGAAGAGATTCGGATCGAACGTCGGAGCGGAAGCCAGCGCCAGCACCTCGCCGTTGTTCGGATCCATGGCGATGATTACGCCTCGTCCCTGCGGTGATTTGCGTAGTTGGTCCTCAGCGGCCTGTTGCAGATCGAGATCGATAGTCGTCACGATGTCCTGGCCTGATTGCGGCTCGATTCTCTCGACTTCGTTTTGAATATGCCCCCGACTGTCGACGATCACTTTCCGGTAACCATCCCGGCCGCGCAGATACTCGTCATAAACGGCCTCGAGTCCCTCCTGTCCGATGATGTCGCCCGGCCGGTAACCTTTTTCGTGCGCGTCCGGTTTGTTTAGCTGTTCAGGGCTGATCTCGCCGACGTAGCCGAGCACATGGGCCAGCATGCCGTTTGCCGGGTAACGCCGTTGTGGGGTTTGCTCTACGCGCAGCGCGGGCAGCTCCAATTGATGCGCATCCACCCAGGCAATATCAACCTGCGAAGCGCCTTCCTTAATCAGTATCGATTCAAAGGCAGGTTGCGACTTTACCTGATCAAAACGCTCGCGCAAGATCTCGCCGTCCAGCATCAGTCCTTCTGAGAGGGGCTTAATCAGCGCATATCGATCGATGGCTTTAGTGTCCTCGCGCGACAGAATGATGGTGTATATGGGTCTTGAGTCGACCAAAACATTTCCGTTGCGATCGAAAAGCACGCCCCGCGGCGCCGGGATTGGGAGCAGGCGAATGCGCTGGTTCTCGGCGATCTCGGCATAGTGAGCGCCGTTAATGATCTGGAGTAGATAAAGCCGGACGCCGAGCACTCCGAGGAGGATCAGAATCATTGCCTGAATCAAGCGCAGCCGGACTCGCAAGTTTTGTGAATCGTCAACGAATTTCATCTGCTTCTTTTTCGTAAGCTACCCATGCCGCCGCGAGCCACGCGTCGACGAACCGTAAATTGACGGCGCTGTCGAGCCTTACCGCTAAAGAAAGAATCGTAGGCATATAACAACAGCGTACCCGCGATCGTAGTTGCCACCAGCTTGTATGACAAAGATTGAATAAAAGGCTTCGGGGGTGTCTGGCCCAATAGGCGATGCATTCCCACATAGACCAGGTTATCAATCAAACTGGCGCCGGCCAAAACCGGAATCCGTAGTATCGTCGTGTCCATCATAACCCGCGAAGCCACGAAGTAGACCGCGTAGGCAGTCAATGTTTTTGAGAATCCACCGGCTCCGAGCAAGGCCGGACGGCCAATGATGAAGTCGGTCGCCAGTCCCGCCGCCGCGCCAATTATGAGGGCCTGCAGAGGTTGCCGCTGGAGCGCGAAATACACCACCAGAATCAAAGTAAGATCGACGTATCCCATAGGTTCCCAAACAGATCGCAGGGCCGATTGCAAAGCGATCGACACAAGTAACAACAGAGCGATTGTCAGTTGACGCATGTCTTAGGTAGTTGGCCGTTGGCTGCGAGCATTGAGCAGACAATGTTAAGCATGACGCAGTATGAGTTCAAGGGTTTGTCCATACAGTTGGCAAGATGGGCGCGTCGTTGGTAATTCACTGTTCCTATGTTACCGCCCACTGCTAACTAACCAGGTTGCTTACTGCCTAACGGGTTTCTTTTCCACGTTGGGGAGAGATTGATCGGATTCAGTGCGTGGGGGCGGGTGATACATAAGCACGGCAACTTCTTTCAATCGTTCCAGCCCCGCGCCTGGTCGTATGCGAATAACTTGTGCCTGCGTTGCCGAGCCGGGCTTTACCTCGACTACTTCGCCGACGGTATAACCCTGCGGATAGATCGCGTCCTGGCCGGTGGTGGTGACGGTGTCTCCCACCTGGACCTTTTCCATCCCGGAAACGTAGCGCATTTCCAGTAGGCCATTTTCGCCCAGGCCCTTGACAGAGCCCATCGCAGTCGACTGTCCGAGTTGGCCAACGATAGCTCCGGCGCCTGATTTCTCATCGGTGACCAGCATCACCTGCGCGCTCAAAGGACTGGTTGATATCACACGTCCCACGATTCCTCCGGGGGTCACGACCGGCATGTTGACCTCGACGCCGGCCCAACGTCCTTTGTCGATGGTAACGCTGTCAAACCACATCGAAGGATCGCGGGCAATCACGCGCGCCACGACCGTCTGGTAGGCGCTTGTTTCATTCAGCTTGAATAATTTTTCCAGCCGTTCAGCTTCAGCGGCACGCTCGCGCGTACCGCGCAGCTCAGTCTGCATCTGATCGATTTGCTGGTGTAGTTGCTGGTTCTCAGTAGATGCTCGGCGCAGTTCGCCGATGTTCCCGAAGAAACCGCCGATCCAGTTTCCGACGCTCGAGGCGCCCTGCTGGATGGGATAGGTGATGGTGCTGGCGATCGAACGAACTTTGCGTTGTTTGGTGACGTCGTCGCGCGCGTCATAGGTCATCAAAGCAAAATTCAGCAACAGCAGCCCGAACAACCACCAGGGGGCGCGTTGGCGAATCTCTCTTTGTGTGCGAATGGCGGCCATTGGTTCATTGCCAATTGCCAAATGCCGATCGCCAATTTGTCCCAATCCCAAATCGGCAATCGGAAATCGGCAATGTGTTTCAGGTTCCGCTCGTCAAACTATTGTCCCACTTTACCCGCTTGAGCAGGTCGAAGTCTGAGAGCATCTTACCGGTGCCGAGCACAACTGAGGCCAGCGGGTCTTCGGCTACCGAAACCGGCAGGCCGGTTTCGATCGATAGCCGTTTATCGAGGTTCTTCAAAAGCGCGCCGCCACCCGTAAGCACAATCCCGCGCTCGACAATGTCAGCCGAGAGTTCGGGAGGTGTGCGCTCGAGCGCGACACGCACTGCGTTAATGATCGTTGATATGGAATCAGCGAGCGCCTCGCGGATTTCCTCATCCGTGATGGTAATCGTTTTCGGAATTCCTTCGATCAGATTTCGGCCACGTACTTCAAAGGACAATTCCTCATCGAGCGGAAAGGCCGAGCCAAGTTCGATCTTGATCGCCTCGGCCGTGCGTTCGCCGATCAGCAGGTTGTATTTTCTTTTGATGTACTGGGTAATCGCTTCGTCCATTTCGTTGCCGGCGACGCGCACCGAACGCGAATAGACAATTCCGCTCAAACTGATGACCGCGATGTCAGTAGTTCCACCACCGATATCCACTACCATGTTGCCGTGCGGCTCCGTGATTGGTAACCCCGCGCCGATCGCCGCCGCCATCGCTTCTTCCACCAGATAAACTTCGGATGCTTTGGCTCGATAGGCAGAATCTTCCACGGCGCGACGCTCGACTTGCGTGATTTCGGACGGGATTCCGATCACTACGCGCGGACTGACCCAGGTCTTGCCGTTGTGGGCCTTGCGAATGAAGTGCTGCAACATCTTTTCAGTCACCTCAAAATTGGCGATCACGCCGTCCTTCATGGGACGAATGGCGACGATATTCCCCGGCGTGCGGCCGAGCATTTCCTTTGCGTCACGGCCCACGGCTTCGACTGCGTTAGTCACCTTATTGATTGCCACGATTGAAGGCTCAGAAACGACAATGCCACGTCCTTTGGCGTAAACCAGAGTGTTGGCAGTGCCGAGGTCAATCGCGAGGTCGCTGGAGAAAAGACTGAAAATAGATTTAAAAGCCATCTGGAGGGTTTTCCTGACTGTAAAATGAATTCGCCTGGAGATCTGAACGGTCAATCTCGGCTTTGGTTAATGCCGCGAGATTTCGCGAAGTCGGTTGGCAAATCCGCAAACAACCTGTCGAAGCAGAACCAACTAACAAGATACAACGATCCGCGCGCTAACGCTATCACGAAATTAGCTTCTCACCGGGAATTCTCTGAAATTGTGTTTGTCCAATCAACGACGACTCGCGACCGTCGTCCTGATCGACCTTTTCAGGGTCAACACTGACGCGAACACAATTCTTCCCCGACGCTTTGGCCCGATACATAGCCCGGTCGGCACAGGCTATTAGTTGCTGCGGAGAGAGTGCGTGAAGGGGAAAGACTGCGACACCGAAACTCGCCGTCAAAGCAAAATTCAACTTTCGCCCGCCGGTAAACCGGTAGGCCTCGATCTTTGCGCGAATGCGTTCGGCCACCTGGATAGCCTCATCTGTTCCGCTCTCGGTCAGGATCAGCACAAATTCGTCGCCCCCATAGCGTACTACGCAGTCGGTATCGCGCACCGACGGCAGGATGACGGCAGCCAGCTCCATTAACGCATGGGAACCGGCCAGGTGTCCGTGTAAGTCATTGATTTGCTTGAAATCATCGAGATCGAGAAACAACGCCGCGACATTCGAACGATAACGACGAGCCCGTTTGATTTCATTGACCAGGAACTGCCGCAGATAACGTGCATTGCGCAGTCGCGTCAGATCGTCAGTCAACGAGAGCCGCTCGGCTTCAGCGACGCGCACCGAATTCAGAAGCGCGGAAGCGATGGGAATTGTCATCGCCGTGAGTAGAGCTGCTTCCGAACGCGAGAACGATCTCGTGCCTGATCTGGTGCGCACACCTTCCAGCGCGCCCACAACCCTCTCTCCACTGACCAGTGGCAAAGCGATAACACGCCGGCTCTTTTCGATCTTCCGAATCGCTTCAATTCTGTTAATAGCCTCGCGCGCCACTTTTGATTCCGGCTCGCTTGCTGACTCGACGTCCCGCCCAAGCAGTTCGCGCTGCCACTCGTGATCGAAAAGCAGAGGAGCGGCATCCGCGAAACTACGTGTGGCCAACGGTTCCAACTTCAGAGCGTCAGGAGCACTGCTCTGCATAACCAGGAATATTGACCAACGGTCGGCCGGGACCAATCGGGCAACACCGGCAAGGGTGGCCAGACCGGCCTCTTTCTGATCGGAAGCGAGATGAAGCGAGGCGAGTAGCGCGAACGCGCCCCGGAGATGTTGACTGTGAATAGAGTTCGGTAGTGTGAAAGTCCGACTGTCCGGGATGGGCTTGAAACCTTCAGGCGGTTTTAGTTCGCCGGTGCCGACAACTTCTTCGATGTGTCTCAACAAGGCCGGCAACTGCGGGGGACTGTCGGCCACGGCGCGAAAGCCGAGGAGTTTGAGGGCTGGATTGTCCGGTCTGAAACCGGCTACCGGCGTCGCAAAGTGGCGGCAAGCAACGATCGGCGTCCCCGGCCATACATTCCTGACCTGGCTTACCACTAGAGAAAGGTGTTTCGGATTTGCGAGCGGTGAGAGCTGATAAAGAACGGCCAGTGGATGCGACCAACTTTCCGGGCACACCTCATCCAGCGCACGGGTAGCGTTCAGGTCGTAAGCCAAAACGGAAACGCCTGCTGAATTCAGACTTTCGATTAGTTCTGTCGCGGGCGCTGTCTCGGCGTCCGTGAGCAATATGACCTGCTTCTTCATCCGGCGGCCGGTCCTCCAACGTTTCTGTGACTGTTGATCTGAGGATTATCTATTTGCCGGGGCTCTGACGTCTTTGTGAGATCGATTCTGCTAGCTTGATCCGGTCAGCGTAAGCCGTTGCTGACCGCTGTTGCCCTGTAAATCGGTGGCTTCAATTGACACTTCTCGGTTTGCAGGCGCCGCAGTGATTTGAACCTGGAAGAGACCATCACCGGCGGCCGTTGTTTCGCGACCAGAGATGCGCACGCTGGCTCCAGGTGAGGTGGCGCCGCGCACAAGGTAAACATTGCCACCAAGGTAAACGACCGATACGTTCCAGATGGGTACGGCCAGGTGAGCGCCCTGAGTGGTTACAATGAACTTCAGCGGCTCGCTCCAGTCACTCGTTTGCCCCGATGATGCAGTAGCGCGAATCCGCCAGAAGTACGATCCCGGGCGCAGGTCGCTGGCATCGAACTGCGTCACCACCAACTGATCCCGCTCCATCACCTTACCGGCGGGCACAAAGAATGGCGAAGTCGCAAGTTCCACACGATAGTAAGAAGGCACGCCCGATTGTGGCTTTTGCCAGCGCAAGGGTACGGTTGCCGAACCATTGCCGCCGGCGAGAATTTTTTCCAGGTCACGCGGCTCCAATGGGTGCGGTACATCCAAAAGATGCTCAGGCTTGGAAATCGTTCCCGACTGGTTGACCGAAACATAATCTCCACCTTTGAGCGACAGGCGCTCGCCGGCGCGGTTGGCGCTTTCAATGGTTCCGCTGTTGACGCGAATCTCTTCATTGCCTTCGGGGTTGACACCAAAGCTCGCCGCCGTCTGGCCACTGATTTGATTTTGAGTCTTGGGCGTTTCCACCACGTTCTGATTGTTTTCGCTTTGCTGCGGCGTCCGCACCAGCATCTGGCCGCTGTCGACCACTACATGAACGTTGGAACGCTTGCCGTCTTCGGCGCTCGCGTTATCACGAATAATGATCGTGCTGTTTGGCCTGACGACTACAGTCGAGCCGTCCGCCATGCTGATCCGAGCGCGCCCGTCGGCTTGTGTTTGCACAGTGTCGCCTGGATAGAGCTGAACGTCATTGTTAGCGATGACGATTTGTCGCGTAGCCGCGCGTATCACTCGCACGTCACCCTCAAAGGACATGAAGCGCGCGCCAGCCAAAGGAGCGGAATGCAGGGCCACATTCTTGAGCGGGTTGCCGTACTTCCAGACATAGAGCGCCACGCCCCCAGCCATTACACACAAAACCAGGATCACCGCGGCAATATGCACTGCGCGCTTTTGAATGATCCACCAGTCGAAGTCGAAATGGCTGACTCTAGTTGCCATCGGTCTCTTATTTCATTGAAGGGTGAAGGGGGAGCGTCCACGGAGAGTGGCCAAACCGGGCCAACACAGATTAACACACGGGAGCTGAAGCGTTCAAGAGGCTTATTTTTATTGAGTTTTTGTGGGGAAGGAGTGTTGGAAACTCAAGGTTTTCTCACGTAAATCGGATTTGAGATGATCCACGGCTGGCCTTTGACCGGGGCAGGCAGCGCATCCAGGTAGGCTTCGATCGCATAAACTCCAGGCGCGCTGATCGGGAAGTCGGCGAAAGGGCCGATCTTTTGATCGACTACGCTGCCGTCTTTCAATAGCAGGAAGCGACTATTCAGCGGGGCGCTCGCTTTTAGACTGAGACCATCGGCGAGGCCGATCTCATCTCCGAGGATTCTCTGCGGCTCGGTACCATTGACAGTGAAGCTGAATCCCTTCGCATCGCTGAACAGATCAAATGATATGTAGCAATGACCGAGTGCAATAGCTTCGAGCAGCGACTCGCGAGTGAGCGCCTGGCCTTTCTTAACCAGCACGTGCGTGCGCACCGTGCGAAAACTTCGTTCATACGGATCGAGCTTAATGCCCAACCATTGTTTGCCTGCGGCATCATTCACACTAACCCCGACATTCGAATGAGCATCATTGCCGGCGATTGCCGTCAGCTTGCGATTGCTCGTGGAGATTGCGCCGTGCCAGCGCTTTAAATTCTCGGTGGGCCGAGCAAAGAAGTTGGCGAACATTAGTTCCGGATAGCCGCCGTAGGACCAGACTCCGTCAAAGAACAGCACGACCGGATTAATTTCTTTCGTATTGGTGAAGAGATTGTAAACTTCGACTCCGTCAACCGAGCTTGTTTGCCAGGTCTGCGAGTCAGCGGGATAAGCTGCGAAAGAAAGGCCGCCACTGGATCTTTGCGTGTCGAGAACTTCCTGTGTCGTTTTAGTGCCGGCGGATGCCGCGTCTGCTGGACCTGGAATTAGTAACAGACGATCGCCGTTGGAAGTTGCCGCCTCGTTGCCATTCACGAACAGAACCCCGCCGTGAACTCCGCTGAGAGTCATCGCTGCCGTATCAAAATCCTGCTGGGGGTGCTCTGTCAGGATCACGAAATCAAGTTGGTTGGATTTGGCCGCGGCTATTAGCTCGGTAAAGTTCCCGGTGCTGTGACCGCCCAGCGAAGAATGAACGTGAATGACGCCCTGGTAATCAACAAACTCGCTTTCGCTCGCCGGAGGCACCCGTTGCGCAGTGAGTTGTTGAATGGTATCTCGTAGACGTCGGAGGCGGTAACGACGGTAAGCAAATGGAATCTGGCTCACAATGATGAGTGCCAGAATGGCAATAAGGAGCTTACGCTTCATAACGAGTGTCGACGGAGCATGGCCCAGCAGCAGCTATGTCGTTAATCCTCAAAATCGACTTTGGCCATCATGTCCGTAATGCCGCGGCCGAACTCGACAACCTTAACGTGATCGGGATGAACAGAGTAAGCGTCCAGAACCGAGCGATCGCGAAAGATCGCAACCAGACCGGTGTCGTAAGACCGCGGCGAATGTAATACGTCGACACCGACCGAGAAACTTTGAATGCCAGGCACGACCGCACTGAGCGACCGAAGCTGGGCCACATGATCATCACGAGTGTCTTGCGAAGTGTCGCTGCGATATTTCCACATTACGATATGCGTCAGCATGTTCATCCTCTCAAAGGTTCTTCCGGGTACCCCTCTTCTTGGTAGTGCCCTAGTTTGATTTCGTGTTGTCTTTCCCTGAGCAAGAACGATCCACTATATCACACCGAATTGGGCGAAATAACGTTTCGTGTGGCTTCGTGGATCTTCCTAACTCCCATGAGGGTTTCAAAACTGGCACCACCCTCTTCTTCTTTGCAAAGATAAATTTTACTCACTTCAAAAATCGATCGAACCACGCCAGCGTCCGCTCTAGAGCGTCGACGCGATGCCTGGGCTCGCGCAGGCCGTGGCCCTCTCGCGGATAACGCACCAGCACGGTTTCCACGCCCCGGCGACGCAGCGCCATATACATCTCTTCCGCTTGGGTGATGTGCACGTCATTGTCCTGTTCACCGTGAAGGAACAGCGTTGGTGTCTGAGCTTGTTTCACATAACGCAACGGAGACCACTGCCAAAGCTGATCGTAATTGTCCCAGGGAAAGCCGCCAAATTCTGCGTGGATCAAATCCTGGTAAAGCGACGTGGAATAGAAGCTGACCAGATTGCTGACGCTGGCGGCGGACACCGCGGCTTTGAAGCGCGGCGTCTGCGTGATGACCCAGTTGGTCATAAATCCACCATAGCTGCCGCCGGTCACGCCCATTCGATTTGCATCGAGCCAGGGATAACGGCGCAGGGCTTCATCAACGCCGGCCATCAGGTCCCGGTAATCGCCACCGCCCCATTCGTTGAGCGTGCCGTCGGAAAATTTCTGGCCATAGCCGCTGGATCCGCGCGGATTGAGATAGAGCACGGCGTAACCGCGCGCCGCATAAACCTGAAACGCCGGATTGAAAGCATAGCCGAACATCCCATGCGGACCGCCATGGATGCTGAGGATCATTGGGTACTTGCGATCCTCGCGCCACCCGAGCGGCTTCATCAGCCAGCCCTGGACGGAAGTGCCGTCGACGCTGCTAAAGACCATGCTCTCTGCTTCAACGATCTGAAAAGATGCGGCTGCATCATTATGTCCGCTTAACCTTAAGATTATTTCGTTTGGACCAGGAAGACCCAGCCATACTTCAGCTGGATGCAACGGATCGGCAAGCGTGAAAGCAAAATTTAGCGTCGCAGTTGAATTGACGCTGAAGTTGCCAATTTGAAACACGTGGCCGCCGCGCTCGTCCTTTGTCAAAGGATTAGCCGTTGAAGGAAACGTTCCGATGCAACTAGCGCTCGTGCAAGATAACGCGATGCTATGAATACTAGTCAGGCCGCGATTGCCCGCGAGAAAGAAAAGAGTCTTGCTGTCGCGTGACCAGCGCGGGCTGCGCGCTCGACGATCCTGCTCAGAGGTCAGCTCGCGCCGGTTTGAGCCTGCCGAATCGACAATCCACAGATGAGTGTCCTCCGCTACGCTGTCGATCGTTGTGATGTCTCGCTGCGTCGCCGTGTACGCGATCCATTTTCCATCCGGCGACCAGGTTGGTTCGTACTCACAGCCGGCCGTGTCGGTGATCTGACGCACTTGTGCCTGCAGATTTACCGCAAAGATGTCTGAGTTATTTTTCGCGTCTGGATCAGGTTCGTGGTTAGACAGGAAAGCAATCTCGTCGCCTTTGGGACTAAAACTGAGCGCATGATCATACGTCGGGCCCGACGTGAGTTGACGAGGCTGTGGAGAGTCAACTTCGGTGACCCAAACGTGGGTGCGCAAGCGATCAGAGAAGGCGGTACGCGACTTGTATTGGATGCGATCGATCACCCGCGGATCATCGTTCCTGCTGGCCGCGTCAGGATTGTCGCGATCAGGTTCTTCACTCGCCGAAACATAAGCAATCAGGCGCGAGTCAGGCGACCAGGCGAAGGACTCGCCCGCATAAGTGATGAAGAAATTTGTGTCTCGCGTAGTTGCCACCAGCCGTGGGATTCTCCGGTCGGGGCTGGACATCCAAATCCCGTGTTGCCCTTCGTGACTCGAAATAAAGGCGATATTTTTGCCGTCGGGGGACCAACGCGGATTGGTTCCGCTCCATCCCGGCGGCAGCAAAGGTCTGGCTTGAGCTCTTGACGATTCCCAGTTACGGCGTTGTTCGGGCTGGCGACTCGTGGGCGATACGTTGGTAAGTCTTTCGCTCGCGCGAACCAGCCACAGAATGCTTACGGTCTGATCCCCCTCAATCGTGGAAACGGTGTAGACGACCCACTCACCGTTGGGTGAGATCTGCGCGTCGCTAACGCTCGCGATGCGAAGAATATCCGCGGGCGCCATGGGGCGACGCGCCTGGGCGCGGACTGAAGCGCAAAGCGAGAAGACGATGGCGCTGAACAGCAGGAAGTTGACGGCCGTTTTTCTTATCTGGTTCATAATACGTTCCGTCGCAGTTATGAGGTCAGTACCGCGAGCGGTAGCGACCGGAAGGCTCGTCACGGATCTCGCTCCGTGACGTCATTGATCTCGGGCCCATCTGACTCGCCCTCCGATCATGGTTCACTGTGGCGCGTTGAGACCCGGTCGCTACCGCTCGCGGTACTGACTACGCTCTTCGGCTTGAATCCCCCGCTCACACGGGTTGTTACTGATCTCGTTCTGGTTCCGATGAAAGCAGTTTCAGTTGCTCGTTCAGTAACTCCCATACCTGTCGCACGTGTCGCTCAGTTGTCCGAATATTTCCGATCGAAAGTCTCAACGCGAGCTTGTCATTCAGCTTGGTATGAGAAAGGAATGCTTTGCCGGTTGCGTTAACGCCATGCATGATTGCTTCGTTAAGCGCATCAAGGTCCTTGCTCTCACCTGGTGTTTCATCATGCAGGCGAGGGTGCGCGCGAAAGCACACGAGCGCAAACGGCGTCGGCGCCATCATCTCCCAGTCCGTTGATTCTTCGACCCACGACGCAAACAGTTTCGCCAGACGGCAATGCTCACGAATGCGCGCCGCCAATCCTTCATGACCGAAGTAGCGAATGATCATCCACAGCTTCAGCGCGCGAAAACGGCGGCCCAGTTGAACGCCATAATCGGATCCGCTGCGCACCTTTGCCTGCTCAGGCGTGCGCAGGTACTCCGGCACCAGGGAAAAGGCCCGGCCCAGCAGGTCCATGTGGCGGCAATAGAGCACCGAAAGATCAAAGGGTGTGAACAACCACTTATGAGGATTGAGCACCAGCGAGTCCGCGCGTTGACAGCCTTCGAGTATGTGCCGCATCTCCGGAACGATCGCGGCCGAACCTCCATACGCCGCGTCGACGTGTAGCCACATGGAATGTGGCTCGCAGACCTCCACAATTTCAGGCACGGGATCGATGCTGGAAGTGGAAGTCGTGCCGACGGTCGCGACAACGCAGAACGGAAGAATGCCGTTGCGCTTGTCTTCATCAATCGCTTCTCTCAACGCATTCACATCCATGCGAAATTCGCTGTCAGACGGTATCTTGCGCAAAGCGCGCTGTCCCAAACCAAGCGTAATGACTCCCTTGTCTATCGAAGAATGCGACTGGTCGGAAGCATAAACGCGCAGCAAAGGCAGATCTTTGCGGCCGCTCATGCCTTCTTCGCGGATGCGCATTTCGACGCCCTCGCGCGCCGCGGCGATCGCGTGCATGCTCGAAACCGAAGCCGTGTCGTAGATGATGCCGCTCATGCCGGAGTCGAGGCCGATCATCTGTCGCAACCAGTCGAGCACCACTTCTTCCAATTCAGTAGAAGCCGGCGAGGTCCGCCATAGCATCGACTTCACATCAAAGGCTGCGCTCAATAGCTCGCCAAAGATTCCAGGCGCCGAGGTCGAGGTAGCAAAGTAGGCAAAGAAAGAAGGATGGCTCCAATGCGTGAGGGCGGGAACGATTAAGCGATCGACATCGGCGAGAATCGCCTCCATTGACTCGCCTTGATCCGGTGGAGCGGAGGGCAACTGGGCCTTGAGATCGCCGGGCTCTATTTGTGCCAGCACCGGGAGTTCCTCGATGTGCTCAAAGTAATTCGCTATCCAATCGACGATCTCGTGACCGAAACGGCGGAATTCCGCGGCGGACATATCGCCGGTGGGTGGGGCTTTCTCTGTTGCGTCACCGTCGCGCATTCTGCATCAACCCCTTTGCGCCTTACGTTTTTCTTGGCGCCTTTGCGAGAAACTAAGAGTCCTCGTGCGAAATCAAAGATTGTTCACCACCCGAGTAATCCCGTCCTTAATCAACTCGACATTGAAGTTGATAAGTAAGCCCAGCCGCTGGTCCGTCAACCGTAAATAAGTCAAAAGCTGCTTTCGATGGACCGGAGCAATTGCGTCGATCGATTTGATTTCAACGATGACCTTCCCCTCCACGATCAGATCGGCACGAAATCCGATATCCATTCGAACAGCTTCGTAGACTACGGGCATTGATTGTTGTCTGCGCAGTTGTAATCCACGCTTTGCAAGTTCGTACGCCAAGGTTGCTTCGTAAACCGATTCCAGGAGTCCAGGTCCCAACCGCGTGTGTATCTTGTAGGCGGCATCGACGATAATCGTGGCGATTTCATTTTCGGTCATGGGAGTCCTCACGAAAACGAAAAAGTTTCACGCAAAGGCGCAAAGAAAAGAGCAAAGGCGCAAAGAACAACGCTAAAATCCCAACGGCTGCAGCGGCCTCGGCTGGGTGCCTTCGAAGAACCAGCTTGCCCCCACCCGCAGACGATGATGCCAAGTCGGCAGGCGCGCGGTGTACATCGCGAAACGCGCCTGACGGGCCAACGGACCGCTGATTACTTTGCCGGCAGAAAGCACCGCTGCGTGTTCCGTCCCGAGGCTGACCGCTTCTCCTAGTTCAACGAAACGTTTGGTCTTCATTGGATCGCCGGCGAGGAATGCACGCACGTTCCGAGCGCACAATCCCGACTCCTGCAGCGCGAGCTGGGCCGTGCCCGCGAGGGTGGGTACGACCTCAGGATAAAAGGCCACGTCGCCAAGCGCGAAGACATTCGGATAACCGCGTACCTGGAGTGTGGGCTCCACCAGCATGAGTCCACGCCGATCTTTCTCAACCGCAAGACTTTCAGCCAACGGACTCACCCGCACTCCCGCAACCCAGACAACGCCCGCAGTTTGAATTTCACTTTGCGCTTCGTTGTGTTCGAGGGTGATGGTTTTTTCGGTTACTCGCACCACGCGAGTCTGGGTATGAACCTCGATCCTTGCTTCGTGCAAAGCGCCTTCGACGAAGTGGCGCAGTTCTTCACCCATTCCAGGTACCAGGCGATCAGCCATTTCAATGATCAGCACACGTGGTTCGCCTTTCAGGGCGCGGCGCTTCACCGCGTCGCGCAAAAGGTCGGCCATCTTGGTCGAGAGCTCGACACCACTGGCGCCTCCGCCCACCACAGCGAAGGTCAAAGCGCTGCGAGTGTCCTGCGGAGCAGCATCCGGTTGCACATGATCGAGAGCTTCTGTCATCACTCGCCGCAACCGATTGGCGTCGTTTAAGGCACGGAACGGCAAAGCAAACTGTTCGGCTCCCTCAACACCCGCATAGTTGGTTACCGCTCCCGGGGCGAAAACAAGCACGTCATACGCGACTGGTTCGGAACGGCCGGCTATAGTGACGGCCCGACCCTCGAGATCAATTTTCGTAACCGCGCCCCGAATAAAGCGCACTCTTTCGTCGAGGAGTTCTTTGCAGTCAGGCGCTATATGCCAGGCCTCTACTTCGCCGCTTAGATACTCGTAGAGCATTGGCTTAAACAGAAAATGGTCTTCATCATTGACCAGGGTGATTTCTGCGGCGCCGGAGAGGTCCAGGGCGGTGAATAAGCCGCCAAACCCTCCGCCGATGATTAGAACTTTTGAGTTTTTTGCTGTCATAAGTTGTCGAGGTGAAACTTTATTTGAGCGGCAAATCTTATCAGACAAAGTTTACCGGCGCACGGCGAACGCCGCATGCGTACTGAGCCGGCAACACAGTCTCAGCCAGCATTTTGACAGCCCCGGCACCGTGTCCTAACATGCTCACGTCTCTCTGTAATCGCTAAGATCGTCGCAGTCCATGAACCGCTAATGAAACAACTCGAACTCTTGCTGCTTGCTTCGCTCGGCATGCTTGTCCTGAGCAATTCTGTGCCGGCCCAGTCTGGACGAGTGAAGGATGCTGCCGTAGCTCCGGTGACTACCGGGGACGACAAATCCAAAGAGGAAAAACCCGACCCGAACGACTCGCGGACGGCCGTGCAGTTTTTCGAAGACGCGGACACTTATACACAGAAGAAGTTTGCCGAGTTCGAGAAGCGAAAAATGCCGTATGACCAGCGGCTCGAGGAAAAGATTAAGCAGGAGCAACGCGATCTGGCGGGTCGAAACGCGTCGATTTTAGCAGCACGCAAGCTCGCGGGGCAGGAAGTGTATTATCTTGGGCTGCTTTACAACCTGGCAAAGAATTTCGATGCCGCGCTTGATGCGATGCGCCGCTTTCTTGCTGAGGACAAGAGCGCGACCGGCGAGCCCGCGCAGAATGCGCGCGCCATTATCGTGATTCAGACCGCAAAGAAAGGTCTGCTGCCGGAAGCTGAAGGGCGCCTGGCCGAATATGCGCAGAACCAGCCGCAAGTAGCCGACGATCGTTACGTGCTTGAGAATTGGATGGTGTCAGGGTACTTCAAGAACAAGGATTACGAACATGCATTGCCGCATGCGCAGGAGCTTTGGGCGGCAGCCCGGATAGCTGCAAAGAAGAAAACTTCGTTCGCTCGGGACTCGATGCTAAACGACGCCGTCACGCTACTCGCCGAAGCTAATCTGAAGTTGCAAAAGAAGAACGAAGCGATTGCCGCCGTGCTAGCAATGCGCGGCTTCGCACTTGGTCTGCCATCGGGAAACTTGTACAAACTGGCCATGCGGCGGTTGCTCCAGATTGATCCTACGATCGATCCCTTCAAGCTCTCTGACGTTGTCTCCTCGGCCGCAGGACCGCCGGAGATTCGCGTGGACGAATGGATCGACCAAAGGCCGACGAAGCTCTCCGAGTTGCGGGGGCAAGTAGTGCTGTTGGATTTCTGGGCGCCGTGGTGCGGCCCCTGCCGCATGACATTTCCCCGTCTGCAAAAATGGCACGAGAACTATAAAGACAAGGGATTGGTGATTTTGGGCGTGACTAACTTTTATGGCCATGCTGAAGGCAAGGACCTGACGCGGGCACAGGAGCTGGCTTACCTGCGCACCTTCAAGAAGACGTTTCGATTGCCGTACGGCTTTGCCATCGCCGATTCGGAAGACAACGATCGAACCTATGCCGTTGCCAGCATCCCCACAACGTTTCTCATAGATCGTCGTGGCGTGGTTCGATTCATCAGTACCGGATCAGGCGACCTGGAGAATGCCGCGCTCAACAAGATGATTAAGAAGCTGATTGATGAGCCGCCGCCGCCAACGACTGCGGATGCGTCAAAAAAAGTGAGGGCTATCGCCGGCTCTGGCGACTGACGCTGCGTTTGGAACCTGTGAAGTTAGTCGACAGTCAGAGTGTCGGG
>JAWWPL010000471.1:0-19565 GCA_033850605.1 Blastocatellia bacterium
CGTTTTCATCGATCTCAAGCGAGCAAGTCGAATATAAAAGTCGCCCGCCGGGCCGGACCATCTCAGCTGCCTGCTTCAAGATTCGGCTTTGCTTTGCTGCCAACTCAGTTATGTCCGGCGCGCTAAGTTGCCAGCGAATTTCAGGATTATGTCGCAGCGTGCCGGTCCCTGAGCAGGGCGCGTCGACCAGGACTCGATCAAAGGAGGCCGGAGCGAATGGCAAAGACCCGGTAGCATCGAGCCCCACTATCAGCGTGTGAGTGTCCTGAGCGGCGGCCAGTTCGCGCAGAATGCGCAGACGATGTTCATAAAGATCGCCGGCGACGATAATCGCGCTTGGCGCCAAGGCCCCAATGTGAGTCGTTTTACTCCCTGGCGCAGCGCAAACGTCCAACACCCGATCGCCAGTCCGGGCGTCGAGGAAGTGCGCGACCAGTTGTGATGCTTCGTCCTGTAAATAAATCAGACCGGCACTGGCCAGGTCGCGCAGCAGCGCGGGCCTTCGCCCACTCACTCGCCAGGAGCCAGGTGTAATCTTCGAGGGTTGCACCGCCGCGCCGGCCGCACTCAGCTGTTCGATAATCCGTAGCGCGTCACCGTCCTTCGCAATAGTCTTAGCGGTCAATCGAAAAGAGGTGGGAGCAGGTTCGTTGTTAGCGCGGGCCAGAGACCCGGCTTCCTCAAAGCCCAAGGCGGTGGCCCAACGTT
The DNA here is from genome assembly GCA_033850605.1 of Blastocatellia bacterium. Classification (GTDB taxonomy): domain Bacteria; phylum Acidobacteriota; class Blastocatellia; order Pyrinomonadales; family Pyrinomonadaceae; genus UBA11740. Next base: position 709 of record JAWWPL010000471.1, read on the forward strand.
CGATCAGCCACGCCGGATGAGAAGTTGAGATTGCCAGTTTCTCAATAGGATCCGAAACGTTGTCGGCCGGATCGTATTTCGTCTCGCGGGCGGCCCTCCGCAAGATCGCGTTTGTGAAACTGGCTGCAGATTGCAAACCCGCCGCACGTACGAGGTTTACCGAGTCATTGACCGCCGCCGATGCCGGGATACGAGTCAGAAACCGCAGTTGATAAAGTCCGATGCGAAGCGACAGCCTGACCGGCACGTCAACTTTTGCCAGACGCCGTTTGGCGAAGTGCTCAAGCACTCGATCCAGCCACAACTGCTGTCGCAGGACTCCCAGCACGAGTTCATAACAAAGTGCCCGGTCCGAGCCATGCAGGTCTTTATCGACGGTGGACAGTAGCGAAGATGCGTAAGCGTGCTCTTCCTCGACCCGTCGCAAAATTTCGAAGGCGGCGCGGCGTGCTGGCGAAAGTGGCATTATCTAAGATGAACTAATTCGTGGACTAAAGTTCCTGCATCGGGCACGCCTGAACGGCGCATAACTGCCAGCGACCGGCGCGCTCAGCAAAGACCTTAATGATCTTATATTGACCGGATAGTTCCCGTCCGTGATAAAGCCAGGTGGCCGAATCGCGGGCTGTGAGCACGGCAGTGCTGCCAAAAACCCTGACGCTGCACTGCTCGCGAGTGATGTGCTCTATCTTGAGATCGCCGGAGGTCACGTCGGAGATAAATTGTGCCTTGTCGTCACCTTCCAACGGATAGGTAAAGAAAAAATCATCAGCCATTATGCGGTCCAGAGCTTCGCCGTCGCCGCGGACCATCGCTTTCACCCACTCATCATTCAGTTGACGAACGTGTTGCTCGACGTCGATTGGCAAGACCTGAATGTGATCTGGATTGTTCATATTGAGTCCTCGGACTAGCGGCGAACACGAGGCTTCTACGTCATTTAATGGTGCAGAGTCAACCGGACCACTGCACGGTAACAACTCATGTTTTCCTTCCCCATGTCGGTTAAGCTGACACGATATGGGATGAATCGCTGCTTCTACACTACCTTTTCATGATTAAGTGTGGCGTGGCATGTTCATTGCCAAGCAGACCCACGGAGGTAGTGAAACATGAAAATTCTTAACGTAAAAAATATTGGAGGGGCACTCCTGGGTTCGCTTATGCTTTTGGGCACTGTGATGGTGTCGGGCACAACGACCCAGGCGCAGTATCCTTATCCTAATCAGAGTCAATCTCGCCGTGAGCGCGCGCGCCAGGCTGAAATTCAACGCCAAGCCGAAATTCAGCGACAGGCTGAGATCGAAAGACAACGTCAGCAGGGCTATGGACAGTACGGTCAGTACGGTCAACAGGGAAACGGTCAGTGGAATAACCAAAATCGCGGCCGCCGCGGACGGAACTTTGATGGTTACCCGAATTATGGCGGTTCTTATGAACTGCGTCAGACGGCACTGAATGCCGGCTACAACGAAGGTAACAAGGCGGGTCGCAATGATCGTCGCAGTGGACGGTTTGACCCCTCGCGGAGCAGCGCATATCGCAACGCGTCGAAGGACTACAACTCGCGGATGGGAGATCGCAACGCTTACCAGCAGTACTTCAGGGCTGCATTTGAGAACGGCTACTCGGACGGCTTCAACGGCTACTAAGTCGCGGTGAACTTAGTTAGGATTGTAGCCTGACACATAAAGCGGGAGTTTGAAACCAACGGGTTTCAGCTCCCGCTTTTTTATTGGCCGCATAGTTCTGTGGAATGCTCCCCGCCTCCAATCGCGGAATGCGCGAGCTAATAGCCTTTTATTACTCACACAGAAAAAGACTAGTGAGGTTCCACTTCGGATATTTGTATGTCCCAAAGAATTCTGGTTATCGAAGACGACGACGAAACGCGCGAACTATTGCGCATGGCGCTCGAGAAGCGTGGCTATCAAGTGACAGTGGCCGAGGATGGAGTGCGGGGTTATGACACCGCGCTTTTTCTCAAGCCGGACCTGATCGTCACCGACATTCAAATGCCCGGTGCTGACGGCGTGCACGTGGTCCGTCGGGTGCGCCACACTACGTCATTGGAAAAAATTCCAATCCTGGTAACCACCGCCTTCGGTACCGGAACCGCAACTTTCTCGCTGCAACTGGGCGCCAACGCTTTCGAGCCCAAGCCGATTGATCTGGAGAGCTTCATGTCCACCGTGAAGCGGCTGCTTAGCAACCGTGATTCGTTGAAGGTGGCATAGCCGAGTTTCTTTTCCGCTGTCCAATCCGAATCGCGACTGACCGTTACCAGGCCTTGTTTGGTTTAGTGTTCTTAACGCCCGAAGTACGATCCACAAAGTCACACGAAACCGCCCAAAGCAAAAATCCTTTTTCGCTTCGTGTGGTTTCGTGGCTCGATTTGCCTCAGCCGCAATCTCTCAAGTAAGACTCCCATCGGACTTGCTCGCCAAAATCGCCGTCCAGGCACTATCTTTATCAATAGGAAAAGCACAAAGAGTCGGTCTCGGAAGGGTTTATGTTCGGGGAAAGCATCCGGGCAGGCGCAAAAACCTGAAACCTTTGTTTACCACGGCTCACTAACACAACGGAACATGATGAAACGGCTAGCCCAAGAGTTGAGCCTGGAAGGGCAGCCCGGAGCGTTCGCGGCATCTCTGATGAATAGTTCAGCAGACCTGGTTGCGCGTGCGTCTGAGGGCGACCAGGAGGCTTTCCGTCTGATCTTTGAAAGGTATTCGAGACCCGTCATCAGCTTTATTTACGATCTTGTTTCGGATCGGGGACTGGCGGAAGAGTTGACCCAGGAAACTTTTGTCAGAGCGTTCCGCAACCTGGGTGCGTTGCGCCAGGAAACGAAGCTTTCGACCTGGCTGTTTGGGATCGCGAAGAACGTGGCGCGGGAAGCATTGCGGGGACGCATCAGGGACAACCGTCATGTCGATTTGGACGACAAGGCGGTGCTGGACTTGACCGACCATCAGCCTGTGCCGGTGAACCGGCTCCTTAATAAAGAACTGAACGAATTGATCCAGCGCTCGCTCGCGTTGCTCGATGATGACAAGCGGCTGGTCTTTACCCTCAAGGTTTTTCAGCAATGTAGTTACGAAGAGATCGCGGAGATTACCGGGTTTTCGATCCCGAAGTTGAAGACGGATCTGCACCGGGCGCGGTCGGAAATGCGGAAACGAATTAGTCCGTACGTGAGGTTTGAGTCATGAAGTGTGATGACTGTCGGAATCTATTGGCAGAATACATCGACGGCGAAGCCATCGATACTGAGGCCGAGCAAATTACCGCTCACCTGATTACCTGTGCCGGCTGTACCAGCGAATTCGAAGCGTTGACGGCGGAACAGGATCTCTTCGCCCGCTACGATCGCGAGCTCGAGATCACGCCGGCAATGTGGACCGCAATCCAGGCGCGTACCGCGGCCGAGAGCCGTCCGGTTGTCTCAAGTTCGCAACTCAACCCGCGAGCCTGGTTGGCGGGATTATTCGCGGCCCCACGTTTTGGCCTGGCTTTCTCAGGAGCGATGGCAGTTTTGATTGCCGCGGTTGTGATCGGAGTTATGTATCTAAGAACGCAACCGCAAATTGCGCCACCAAGCGAAGTCGTCATAGCGAACACGCCGGGCTCGGTTCCACCGCCGCCCATCTTCGTAACTCCGCCGTCGGCGGTGAAGGACAAAGCGATCGAACGAATGCCTTCGGCGTACATCGCCCAATCAAAAAATTCGGGCAGCTCGAAGGGCGCGATCCCAGGTACGTCGCGACGCCCCGATCAGAATGACGTACTGTTCCCAGATATTTCTTACTCAATTGATGAAAACAAAGACACCGTCAATCACATCGCGCAAGCCCAGAACCTGCTGCGCACCATCAGGAGCATCCATTTGGATAGTGAAGCCGATGAAGTCGATGTGACTTATGAGAAGGCGATGTCGCGGCGATTGCTGGATGAGAATGTGGTGCTGCGTCGAGATGCCGAGACAAGCGGGAAATATCCCGTCAAAGCTTTACTCGGCGATCTGGAACCGTTCCTGATCGATATCTCGAATCTGCCGGACAAGACGACATTGAAAGAGTTGCGCACCATCAATGACCGCGCGCAAAAAACAGAGATCGTTGCGGCATTACAGAGTTATTGAAGGTTAGCCTGACGATTGCAGATTGTTAACCAAGACAAGAGAGAAAATGACGTTGGAGACACATACGATGAAAATCATATCAAATGACAGTGGCGTATCGCAGCGCCGTATCCCCTGGTTTGCGATTGCCATCGCCCTGACCGTCGCGGTCAGCGGGTTCGGTCGCTTCGCCTCAGCTCAAGAGCCAGCTCCCCGCGCTCAAAAGCCAGCTCCGCCTGCTAAAAAGAGCGGCGACGACGCGGCGAGTCGCAAACGCGACCTTATTGACGATGAAGACTGGTTCACCGTCGCACCGAAGATCGCGCCATTCGCCTTTACGTATCCAAACCCGAAGGATATCGATACGACGATCTATTCAATGGCTGCTACGGACAAGCTGATAAACAAATACGTTGAGGCCGCCGGCGCGTATAGCGGACTTATATCCAAGTATCAAGACTTTGACTGGGACTTCAAATTCAAGCCTTCGTTTACCCAAACGCCCGGTGCCTTCGGAGTAGGCGGAGGCCTTGGATCGGGGGCCGGCGCGGGATTCGGCTACGGCTTGGGAAAGGCCGTCGGCGACTCGCAAGCGGCTGATGATGATCCCTGCGAATTCAAGATCGAGGTGCTGCAAGCACTTTTCCGCAGCGACCCTGCGCGCGGAACCGCGGTCGCAACCGATTGGCTCAAGGCTGGATCGACGCAGACTGTTCGCTGCAAGGGAGCAGCCCTTACTCTTCTGTCTCGTTACACAGGCAAGGCAGCGACCCCGGTGATTCTCGGTGTCGCCAGGAACGACTCGGATATGAAGCTGCGTGCTAAAGCAATTTCGGTTCTGGGCCAAAACAATGACGATAGCGTAATCGACGCGCTGCGAGAGTTTGCGCTCAACTCGCCGGACACCGACATTTCTGAAGCAGCACTCTACGCGCTAAGTCAGCACTCCAGTGAGCGCGCCATGGGAGTGCTCGGTGAAATCGCGACCAGCAACCGGCCGATCCCTTTGCGAAGTGCGGCGATCCGGAGTATCTCCGGTCGACCCGGTGAGCCGGCCGTCGATGTGCTGCTGAAAATATACGACACCGATCAGAATCTTGAAATTCGCAGGTCAGTGATTGGCGGATTCTCTCGGCGCAAGAGCGAACGCGCCGGCGCCAAGCTGCTGGAAATTGCTCGCGGCTCGGATAACATCGAACTTCGCAAGTCGGCTATCAACGGAATAGCGCGCCGCAGCGGCGACCAGGCATTGGACATTCTTCTGGGCCTCTACGACACGGAAAAGAATGATGAATTGAAGGACCAAATCATCAACTCACTTAGCGGCTCGAATGACCCACGAGTCACGCAAAAGCTAATCGATATTGCCAAGAATCCCCAAACACCAATGGAGCGACGCAAGCGCGCTATCGGCTCGCTCAGCCGCAGCAAGGATCCCAAGGTACTTCAGTTTCTTGAAGATCTGCTGAAGCAGTAACTACATCACGTCCGTTTCCGGAGCGGGCCCTGCCTGCTCCTGGGGCGCGAGCCCCATCCTAAAAAGGCATGCATTCTTCGCCCAACTGAAACTGGCCGGAGATCAAACCGAACGGAAAGCGGAGTACTCTGGTGAACAAGCTCGAAAAAATCATCTTCACTGCGTCCCTCGTGCTGACGATGGCAATCGGCGTCTCGGCACAGACGAAGAACTTCATTCCGGTTGATGGCGCCAGTCTCAAAGCAAAGATCGACAACGCGGTCACCCAGGGCCGCGCCGGCACACCGGGCGGCCGGTTCTGGGTCGGCTATCAGTTTGAAGCGCGCCCCGGAGTGGCCATTGACTTTGAAGTAGTCGATAGCAGCGGCGGCGTTTACTTTTCGATGGACGGAATGTCGATGAGTTTTGATTCGCGGTACGAGACTCGGGAGTTGGGATTGTTTCTGCTTTTTGACACGCAGCGCGATCTGTTTATTCGCGCTGAGGTTTACAACCTGCGTCGCACGCACGAGTTCAGCAGTTATCCGGTTTACTGGGCGGGCCGCGCGAGCAATGAAGAGAGTCTGAATTATCTTAAGTCGTTCATCGATTCAGCCTCGCCTGAAATTAATCGCCTCGGCGATCGCGCGACCTTCGCAATTGCGCTGCATGACGATGCGCGCGTCGAGACTATTCTGACCGAGTTGATCCGGCGGCCGATTGCCGAACGGGTACGCTCGCGGGCCATTTACTGGTTGGGCTACACGCCTGAAAGCCAGTCGAAGACTAACCTGCTGGCCGAAATCGTGCGCAACAACCAGGAGTCGAGCGAGCCGCGCAAGCAGGCGCTGTCGGCGCTCGGCATGAGCCGCGCGGCGGCGACCTTGCCTCTGCTCGAGAATCTGTTCGAGACGACGACCTCGAGGGATTTGAAGCGGGGAGCGCTGGGCGGAATTGCCCGTAACGACAACCGTGACGGTGCGGCCACTTATTTGATTCACGTTGCCCAGACTGAAAAGGAGCTCGAGTTACGCAAGAGCGCAATCGCGAGTTTGGGCCGGATCGCCGGCGAGAAGAGCCTCGGTGCATTGGCCAACACAATCGACTCTGATCCGGAAACTGAGATTCAGAAGCAGGCGGTGATCGCTATTGCACGGAGACCGAAGGATGAATCCATTCCGATCTTGATCCGCACGGCGCGCAATCATCCCAAAATGCAGGTTCGCAAGACGGCGATTCAGATGCTGGGACAGACGGGGGACGATCGGGCAGTGGCTTTCTTCAGGGAACTGCTCGCCAAGTGAAATTACCTGGCACAGACTTTCGGCCTGCGGTGTTCCTCATACAGAGCAAGGGCATCGAGTGAACCGGGAGTCAATGGGATTTGGAAACTTCACAGCTAACGAAACCGGGAGGTGACTAAATGAGTAGTGCGGCAATCTGGAGAGGTGACGTGATTGCGTCGGCTCTTTCATCAGCGCAGTCGGGACAAAGTGGAACTGTGCTGCGAGAGGCCACGATTGACAGTCGACTCGACGTGCTGAAAAGCGTAGCCCTGACACTTCTGGACGCGGTGGACTCGCTGCGTACCGCGCAGCCCACACGTGAGCAGAGCCTAAGGCTCCAGGACGAAGTGCAGCGGTTCGAGACTGATCTAATTCGCAGCGCTTTAGAGCGGACCGGAGGCAATCAGGCCCGAGCCGCGCGCCTGCTCGGCGTCAAGCACACAACCTTGAATGCGAAGATCAAACGCTACCGAATTCGTTGTGGCGGTTTTGGAGCCGAAGGTGACAAGAGCGTCGGCGATCGTGAAATAGCCGCGTGAATTCGGACGTGACGAGCAGTCTGTCTAAGGTTTTTAGATCTCACAATCCAAGCATTGAAGCGCATACAAAATCGTGGAACTGTATCTGAAATTTTAGAAGTGAAATTTGTTTGCGCAAGTGAACAACCCTAACTCGCGAACCGTGCAACCAACGAATGCCTGCGTTCGTAAAGACGAGTGGCGTCAATTAACACTTAGCTCTCGCGAAACGTCCTAACGGTGGAACCAATCGCTTTCAGTTTAGTTAAGAACCGGAAAGTTAAATCAATTGAGCTTTCCCTGTTCGTAAGAGAAATCTGTACTTCCTTTCAGAATTGCCTCGATGAAAAATACACTTCTCTTGCTACTCGTATTGTCTCTGAGCTCGATGGTGGCTTTTGCTCAACCCGCGCCTTCCCCCAGTGCGACGCCATCAGTCACAACCAAAGATGAAAACTCCGCCGCGAAGGCCGTATCGGGCGCAAAGCCTGCGCTGCTGATCCCGCCAGAGAAAGCACAGCCGGTGCGCATGCCGCGCTTCGACAAGGTTCCAGTGATTGACGGTAAGCTCGACGACGAAATCTGGAAGCAGGCCGCGGTGCTCAAGGATTTTCATCAGGTCCAGCCCGGAGACAACATCGCGCCTTCCAAGCCGACTGAAGTGCTCCTTGGTTATGACTCGAAATTTCTGTACGTGGCGTTTCATTGTTATGACGAGCCGGACAAAGTGCGCGCCAACATTCCCAAGCGCGATAACATTTTCGACGATGACTATGTCGGGATTCTCTTCGATACCTTCAACGATCATCGCAAGGCTTATGAATTCGATTTCAATCCGCTCGGAGTCCAGGCCGACGGCGTCTGGACTGACGGCCAGAACGAAGACTTCAATCCCGATATCGTGATGGAGTCGAAAGGCATGGTGACCGCTGACGGATGGACAGTCGAAGTCGCCATTCCTTTCAAGTCGCTGCGTTATGTTGCGGGCAAGGACAAGTTGTGGGGCGTGCATTTCTGGCGGCGCATCAAGCGCTTCAACAACGAGCTGGACATGTGGATGCCTTTGAACCGTGACATCTCTAGTTGGCTGGCGCAGGAGGGACACCTCTCTGGTCTGGAAGGGATTTCGGCTGAGCGCACGCTGGAACTGATTCCAAGTCTTACTTTGTCAGAGACAGGCACGCGAAAGGGTACCTTAAGCGTTGCTCAACTGGCCTCGGGCCTGCTTGATCCCGGCAGAATGGTGAATGAACCAATCAAGTTCGATCCGGGTCTCACCGGCAAATACACAATCACGCCGAATGTGACCCTCGACTTTGCGATCAATCCCGACTTCGCCCAGGTTGAATCCGATCAGCTCGTAGTTCAAGCCAACCAGCGATTCCCGATATTCTTTGCCGAGAAGCGCCCCTTCTTTCTTGAAGGTATCGACATCTTTCAGACTCAAATCCAGGCCGTGCACACCCGGACCATCATCGATCCGGATTTCGCTGTCAAACTTACGGGCAAAGTCGACCGGAACACCTTCGGGCTGTTGCTGGCCTCCGATAACGGCCCGGGCAACTTTAGTCCGGAAGAGCGGCTCACGGCGAATCCCAGATTCGTCGGCAAGAATGCTTCAATTGGCATTCTGCGTCTCAAGCGTGATATCGGAAAGAAAGATTCCTTCATCGGACTGCTGGCAACCTACAATCGATTTGTGGATCGATACAACGAACTGGGGGGCTTTGACACACGTCTGCGTGTAGACCAACAAACAACTTTTACCGCCCAGGTTCTGGCGACACATTCACGGCAGCCGTTCTTTTATCCGGATGAGGGTGGGACGTTTGATCGCAAGGAGAATGGATTTATCTATGCGGTGGATTACAACAAGAGCGGGCGGCACTTCGGCTACGATCTTTCCGCGGTAGGACGGACCCGTTACTATCGCGCGGACGTAGGTTTTAACCGTCGCACAAATACAAATAATCTCAACGGATTTTTTCGCTACAACTCAGAACCAAAACCCAAAGCCAGGTTGATTTCCTGGCGCGTCTACAACGACATCTCGACCAACTTCGACTGGCAGGGACGCTCTCAGGTCATCAATGACGAGTCGCAGGTTCAGTTCAGCTTTCCCCGACAGACTTTTCTGGGTGTAGGTTTTGATAAAGGCTACGAGCGCGTCTTTGAACAGGAATTTGGTCCCACCCGCAAGCCGGGATCAAATTGTGCGCTGACCAATACCTGCACGTTCTGGGGAGCCGACGACGAGCGTTCGGCTTACAGCAAAGGCCTCTATATGTTCGCCGGTTCCACGCCAATGAAGAAAGTTGATTTCAACATGTTCATCAATCGCGTGGCCGGCAGTTTGGATTTTGATTTCGGCGCCGGCCCGCGTTATCCGCGAGTCAGCATTCCGGCGGTGGCCGCTCGCAATGCTCAGGCAGTAGGACTCTGCAGCGGACCTGCTCCCCCACCTGTGTGCACAGCGCCCCAGGATCCAGGGCCGGGCGGTTTCCTGCACTTCGATGGCCAGGTGAACTTTCGGCCGTCGACGCCTTTGAATCTTAGCATCAGCTTTACCAAGGAGAGACTCAGACGGTACGACACGGGCCTGCTGGCTTTTGACGAGAACATTGTTTCCCTGCGAGCCACCTATCAATTCACGCGTTTCATATTCGCGCGCGGACGAATCGACTTTGATTCGTTAGCGTCAAATGTTAAAGGCCAGTTCCTCTTCGGCTGGACCCCGAATCCGGGCACCGCTCTCTACATCGGCTATAACGACGATCTCAATCGCAACGGCTTCAACCCCTTCAGCGGTGAGCTGGAGCCGGGGTTTCGGCGCAATGGCCGCACCTTCTTCATCAAGATGTCGTACCTTTTCCGCAAGAGCTTCGGATGATTTGAGACCTGCCCGCCCGGCGGCACAAGTGCCGCTGCTAAAAGCGTCATTTGGATGTAGCGCGAGCTGCCAGCTCGCGCAGTCTAAGTTTGCGCAGGCTGGCAGCCTGCGCTACTTACGCCGCCCTCCGACGCCCAGAACACGGATGTAGCGCGAGCTGCCAGCTCGCGCAGTCTAGGTTTGCGCAGGCTGGCAGCCTGCGCTACTTACGCCGCCTCCGACGCCCAGAACACACAGCAGATCACCAAGGCCATGAAGATGGTTTCGGCGGCTAAGTTTGGACAATCAGAGGTGAACAAACTCCTGCGTTAACACGTAACAGTGGAAGAACCACGTGGGCATCGCCGTCTAAACCTCCGAGCATCCAAGGCTGCATTCCATCGTTTGGTTCACGCACCATTAGAAATTAGCTCGAGCGCTACACTCGCTGACGGAAAAGTAATCGATGACTAAAAGGCATCTTTTCGGTCTGGTATGCGCAGTCTTTGCTTTCTGCCCAGTCCCAGGAGCTATCGTCGCGCAAACTAATTCTGTTTCTCCGTCTCCCACGCAAGCAGCCACCCCCTCTCCTAAGGCCACCCCGAATCAAACGATCGATAGCGGCACCGCCAAAAGCAGAGCCATCATTCCGCCGGAGAAGGCCCGGCCGATTCTCATTCCGCGGTTTGATAAATCGCCCGTGATCGACGGCAAGCTGGACGATGAAGTTTGGAAACAGGCGGTCGTGCTAAGGGACTTTCTGCAAGTTAATCCCGGCGACAACATCGCTCCATCAAAACCCACCGAAATGATGATGGGCTATGACGCCAGGACCTTCTATATGGCTTTCCGTTGCTTCGACGAATCGGACAAGATACGCGCCACGGTAGCCATGCGCGACGACGTTTTCGGCGAGGACAACGTGCGCGTCTTCCTCGATACTTTCAATGACCAACGTCGAGCCTATGTGCTCGGCTTTAATCCTTTGGGAGTGCAGCAGGACGGCATTATGACCGAAGGCTCGGGGACCGACTTCAGCGTGGACATCGTGATGGAGTCCAAAGGAGTGATCACGGCAGACGGCTGGACACTGGAAGTTGCGATCCCTTTCAAATCCCTCAGGTATGAAGCTGGTAAGGGCAAACAGTGGGGCATTCATGTCTGGCGCAACATCGATCGCTTCAACGACGAGATCGATTCATGGATGCCCTCCTCTCGCGACATCTCGTCACTGTTGAGCCAGGAAGGACACCTGACTGGACTGGAAGGCATTTCAACCGAGCACACGCTGGAGGTCATTCCCAGTCTCACGCTTTCTGAAACCGGCAAGCGTGTGAACGCGCTCTCATTGGCCCAATTGGCGGCGAATCCGGCGCTGTCGGATCCGGGGAGAATTCTTAACCAGCCGATCAAGGCAGAGGTAGGCCTCACTGCCAAATATGGATTGACGCCCACGGTCACGCTCGATTTGGCGATCAACCCGGACTTTGCCCAGGTTGAAGCGGACCAGACTGTGGTTACCGCGAATCAACGTTTTCCAATCTTCTTTGAAGAGAAGCGGCCATTCTTTCTCGAAGGCATCGACATTTTTAGGACGTCGATCCAGGCGGTGCACACACGGGCCATCGTCGACCCCGATCTGGCAGTCAAGCTTTCGGGCAAGCGCGGCCGGAATACTTTTGGACTGCTGCTGGCCAGCGACAACGCGCCGGGCAACTTTACCGAAGACGAGCGAAACGATGCGAATGCTCTGCCGGCCATTGCCAGATTCCTCGACAAGAATGCCTACATCGGGATCCTCCGGCTCAAACGCGACATCGGGAAAGAATCAAACATCGGAATTTTGTTGACCAGCTACAATTTTATCGAGAAACACAATCAGCTGGGCGGTGTTGATGGGCGATTCAAGATTAGCAAACAAAAGACTCTTAGTTTTCAGGTCCTCGGTTCCACTTCGCGTCGTTGTTTCAACGAACCGGCACTCGACACCCATCGACCCGGACCGTCCGATGGATGTTTTGTTGGTTACGATCCCACTCCGGCCAATCCTTCGCGGCCAGGCGAGACACGCGCCTACTATCGGACCGGCAACGGTCTGGCTTACAACGTTAACTACTCTCGCGATGGCCGTCATTTCTTTTACGGCTTTAACGGTAATGGCCAGACGCGCGACTATCGCGCGGACGTGGGCTTCACACGACGCAACAATACAAACTTCGAGGGCGTCTATGCCGGTTACCAATCCGAGCAGAAGCCAAAAGCCAAACTGATTTCCTGGAACGTGAACACCAACGCGGGCATCAACTTCAGTTGGCAGGGCCTTAGTCAGAATATGGAGGAAGAGACCAGCATCAACCTGAACTTTCAACACAGCACATACCTGGGAGCCGGCGTCAGCATTGGCTATGAGAGACTGTTTGAAGAAGAGTTTGGGTTGAAGCGAACCGCCACGCACGGCGGCGCATTTTCTGGCGGTCCGGAGCGTTCGGCAAAGCAGTTGTTCAGTCCCTATATAATCGGCGGTACCAGAGCCAGCAAAAAATACGCTCTTAACTTTTTTCTGTCTCGCGGTCAGAACGGTTTCGATTTTGATTTTGGGGCCGGGCCGAAATATCCGCGAGTTAGTCCCGCGGCTCTGGCCGATCCATCGGCGCCGCTCGATCCCGGTCCGGGCACATACTGGAGCATCGAACTGAGTGGAGAATACAAGCCGACGAATGAACTGGCGATGTCGCTGAATTATGTCAGGAATTCTTTGCGACGAAACGATACTCGCCTGCTGGCGTTTGCCGACGACATCTATTCGTTTCGATCGACCTACCAGTTCACGCGCTTTCTTTTTCTGCGCGCGCGCGTCGATTATGACACACTGGAGTCAAATGTTCGCGGCCAGTTCCTGGCTGGCTGGACTCCCAACCCGGGCACCGCATTTTATCTTGGCTACAATGACGACCTCACCCGCAACGGCTTCAATCCATTCACTGGCCAGCTGGAGCCGGGATTTCGTCGCAACGGCCGCACCTTCTTCATCAAGATGTCTTACCTTTTCCGCCGCAGCTTTGGGAAATAGATTTGGAGCGCGTCTATCCTGTCCGCCAGCGGGCGCAGCCCGCTCAGCCTTCGCAGTCACATCTCCATGGAGTGATTCGCGCTGCGTGCTTAGCCGGACAGGATGTCCGCGATCCGAGTCTTTCAATCCACAGGATCGTAACCAGACTCAGGCCAGCAGCGTCTTCATGCTAGACTGTCCTGGTTTTTCCGAACAAATAAACTAATAACCAACATGTATTTGTACTCGATTAGATCTCTTAGGTCGTGCGCGACCGGCCTGGCATTGCTTTCAGCCCTCACCCTATTGCCCTTCGTCTCGCTGGCCTGCAAGAGCGATTATCCAGCATCGGGCAAAGCCGCCAGTCCCGACAGCAAGACCGCTGCGCGCCAGGTCAAAACCGCAAAAGTAGTGGAAATGCCAATCGGCCAGACCGTCACGGTGAATGGAACACTGGCGGCCTATGATCATACGACCCTGAGTATCAAGGTGCCCGGGCGGCTGCAAACCATCTCAATCGATCTCGGCAGTGTAGTCCACAAGGGACAGGTGATTGCCCAAGTCGAGCAGCAGGATTACAAGCTGCGGGTGCAACAAGCGGAAGCTGCTTTGTCCCAGGCGCGCGCGCGTCTCGGGTTGTCGCCCGACGGCGCCGACGATCGTGTAAGCGCTGAAGAGACTGGAACCGTAAGGCAAGCTAAGGCGGTCCTCGAGGACGCGAAATCGAAACGTGATCGCGCGCTCAAGTTGATGCAGCAGGGTGTGATTCCGCGTGCCGACTTTGACACAGCGGACTCAGATTACAAGGTTGCGTTAAGCCGTTATCAGGACGGCCTCGAAGAAATTCGGAATCGCCAGGGTTTGCTGGCGCAGAGACGTTCAGAACTGGCTCTTGCGAAACAACAACTCGCCGATACGATCATTTACGCACCTCTGGAAGGTGTCGTTCAGGAAAAGAAAGCGAGCGTCGGAGAGTATCTGGCAGCGGGTGCGCCGATCGTCGACATCGTGCGCATCGACCCACTGCGACTGCGGGTTGATGTTCCCGAGCGGGAGTCGCACAGCATTCGTAACGGACAAAGCGTGCGGGTTACGGTCGAAGGCGATCCGGAGTCGTACCTCGGCTTTGTCAAACGGCTGAGCCCGACTATCAGCGAACAGAATCGCGTCCTCGCCGTCGAAGCCGATGTGCGCAACAACGGTCGCCTGCGACCGGGAGCGTTCGTGCGTGCCGAAATCGTTACTGATCAGACCAGCACGGCGGTCACCGTTCCCAGTTCCGCGATCGTTACTTTTGCCGGGATCGAGAAAGTAATGTTAGTTGAAAATGGGAAGGCCGCGGAAAAGGCGGTCACGACCGGCCGCCGCGGCCCCGATTGGATCGAAATCAAAGCCGGCGTCAGTGTGGGTCAAAGCGTGATCGTCGAGCCAGGGAATCTACAATCAGGACAGAGTGTGTCCACCACCGAAGGGCAGGATTGAGATGTCACAACAATTGCCAGAGGCTGCAGCCGAGTTGCTGAAGACACCACTTACCGTGGAACAACGGCTCGAGCTTATCGGTGAACTATGGGACAGCATTCCGGATTCTTTAGATGAGTTGCCCCTTCCACAGTGGCACCGGGAAGAGCTGGAGCGTCGATTGGCCGCCGCTGATGCGGATCCAAGCGCCGCCATTCCCTGGGAACAAGTCAAAAGGCGACTTCGTGAAAAGTCATGACCCGGGACGCGGTATTCAGACCGGAAGCCCAGGTTGACGTACTTCAAACGCGTGACTGGTACGAGCGGCAGCAACCCGGATTAGGAGAAACCTTCTCGCTCGCCTTAGCCGAGGCTGTCATTAGAATTGAAACGATGCCGCTGATATATGCGATGGTGTTCCGCGACGTCCGCCGAGGAAAGCTTCGAACGTTTCCTTACCTGATTTACTATCGGGTGCTATCGGATCGTCTCGAAGTAATCGCCGTGCTACATGGGAGTCGGGATCCCAAACTCTGGCAGGAACGAGTGAACTAGACTTACCTTGCAAAAGCTAGCTGAAATCTGTATCCGCCGTCCCGTCTTTGCCGCGATGATCGTTTTGTCGCTGGTCGTGGTTGGGTCGGCGAGCTATTTCAAGCTCGGCGTCGATCGCTTTCCTTCCGTCGATCTGCCCACTGTCAGCGTGCGCACGAACCTGCCCGGCGCCTCCCCCGAAGAGATTGAAACGCTCGTCTCGCAACGGATCGAAGAAGTCGTCAACACGGTCGACGGCATCGACAACCTTCGGTCAGTGTCGGTGCAGGGAGCCTCGATCGTTATCGCCACCTTTAATCTGAATCGGGACATCGATACCGCGGCGCAGGACGTGCGCGATCGTGTCAGCACGGTCGTGCGTGATTTGCCTCCGGACGCCAAACCGCCAGTGGTGGCCAAGTTTAATAACGACAGCACGCCGGTAGTGACCATTGCACTCTCTAGTCAGCGCTCAATTCGCGAGCTTACGGAATACGCCAACAAAGTAGTCGCCGTTCAGATTGAACGCGCGGGCGGTGTCGGCGCGGTCAACGTGTCCGGCGGTTTGGATCGCGCGATCAATGTTTGGGTCGACGCTGAGCGATTGGCTGCCTACAAGATTCCGATTAGTCAGGTGCGCGACGCATTGCAGCGCCAGAACGCCGACGTCCCCGGTGGCAATGTCGAGACGGGAAAGCGCGAGCTCGTCCTGCGCACGTTGGGGCGTTACACCGATCCGCGCGAGATGGAAGACCTGGTAGTCGCGAACATAAATGGTTCGCCAGTCAAGATTCGAGACATCGGCCGGGTAGAAGATGGAACGAAGGAACAGCGCTCGATTGCGCGGCTGAATGGCGTCCCCACCGTGACCCTGGAAGTTCAGCGCCAATCAGGAGCGAACACAGTCGAAGTCATTCACAACGTCGAAGCACAAATGGCCCGCGTCACAGCGCAACTGCCGTCCGATGTAAAGATGGAGGTGATCCGCAACCAGGAGCGCTACATCGGCGCGGCGCTGCACGAAATCACGCGACACCTCGTGCTGGGAAGCATTCTCGCCAGCCTCGTCGTGCTGCTGTTCATGCGTTCGTGGCGATCGACTTTGATCGCCGCGATAGCCATCCCGTGTTCGGTGATTTCGACTTTCGCGATGATGCGCGCGATGAATTTCACGCTCAACGGCGTCACGATGCTGGCCCTGGTTTTGATGGTCGGTGTCGTGATCGACGATGCGATTGTGGTGCTGGAGAACATCTTTCGCTTTGTCGAAGAAAAGCGAATTACACCAATGCGCGCCGCCAAGGAAGCGACAGCCGATATCGGCCTGGCGGTGATGGCCACAACATTTTCACTGGTGGTCATTTTTCTTCCGGTCTCGTTCATGTCGTCGATCTCCGGCCGCTTTCTATTTCAGTTCGGCATTACCGCGGCGGTGGCGGTGCTGGTCTCGCTGCTGGTGTCGTTTACCCTGACGCCGATGATGAGCGCGCGTTTGCTCCGAGCTAAAGACGCCGCCGCAGGTCATTCAGAGCACGGACATCATCATGACACGCTGTCCGCGGCTTCTTCGCGGCGGGGTTTCTATTCCTACATTGATCGCTTTTACACCTGGCTGCTGCGGCTTTCCATGCGACATCGCCTCGTGGTCGCGGTGATTGCGATTGCGGTGGCCCTCTCGAGCATTCCGCTCTATCGAGTCGTCAAACAGGAATACATTCCCACTGATGTGGACGAAGCCGAGTTCGACGTCAACGTTACCGGCCCCGAAGGAACCAATATCGAGGCCATGAATAGCACCATGCTGGCGATCGAAAAAGATCTGATGTCGACGCCGGGTGTGCGTTTGATTCTTTCCACCTCGGGCGGTTCCTTCCTGGGAGCAGTTAACCAGGGCGGAGTTTATGTCCGCATAGCGCCGCATGACGAAAGGGTATTCTCTTTGACGAAGCTTTGGGATTCGATCAAAAGCGGACACCCACTGGCGGCATGGCGCGGCAACTACACCCAGCGCGACGTGATGACGGAAGTCCGGAGGCGGCTGCAAAAGTACGCGCCCTTTCGTTTCGGCGTGCGCAACGCGCCGAGCTTTAATATCGGTGGTGGCAACAACGATATTGACTTTGTGTTTCGCGGCCCAGAGCTGCAACAGCTCGCCAAATATGCCGACGCTTTGCGTGAGAAAACCAAAGAGATCGGCGGCATCGTTGATGCCGACACGACTTTGAAGCTTGATAAGCCTGAATTGCGCGTGCAAATCAACCGTGACCGGGCAGCAGATCTGGGAGTCGACAGTTCGGATATTTCAACTGCCCTGCGCTTGATGGTCGGCGGTGACGATCAAGTGTCGCGTTTCAGAGATCCTTCGGTTAACGAAGACTATGATGTGCAGCTGCGACTGACCGAACAGGATCGCAAGGATTCGGCGACTATTTCTCGTCTTTATGTGCCCTCGTCGCGCGGTGGACTGGTGCGTCTGGATAGCCTGGTGGATATCAAGGAGGACATCAGTCCCTCGCGCATTGATCGACTCGATCGCCAGAGGCAAGCATCAGTGCGAGCAGGAGTGGCGCCCGGATTTGCTCTGGCTGATCGGCTCGACGCCTTGCGCAAGGAGGCGGCGGCGATGAATTTGCCGCCGGCTTATTCGACCACCATTGCCGGCCGCGGCCGCGAACTGGAAAAAACGTTCGTCGAATTCCTCTGGGCCTTTCTGCTTTCAATTATATTCATGTACATGATTTTGGCTTCCCAGTTTGAGAGCACCGTGCATCCGCTCACGATCTTACTCAGCCTGCCGCTCTCGGTTCCGTTCGCTTTACTTTCGCTGTGGTTGATGAGCGATACGCTCAATCTCTATTCAGCGCTCGGCGTGTTGGTGTTGTTCGGCGTGGTAAAGAAGAATGCGATTCTGCAAATCGATCACATGAATAGCCTGCGGACGCTTGGCATGGAGCGGGAAGCTGCGATCATCCAGGGCAATCGCGATCGTCTACGCCCCATTCTGATGACGACACTCGCCCTGGTTGCCGGTATGTCGCCCCTGGCTTTGGGCACTGGACCGGGAGCGGAAGAGCGCCGCTCGATCGCAATCGTAGTCATTGGCGGACAATCGTTGTCGCTGCTGCTGACCCTGGTCGCTACGCCGGTCGTGTATTCGCTGCTTGATGATTTGAGTTCGACAGCGAGATGGCGCCGCTGGGCCAGGGCTACGGGCAGATTTACAGCTCCCATAACCAGCGTAGCGCGTAAACTGGCTCCCACGCGCCGGGGCGAAGTTCGGGTTGTAAACGCTGAGGCCGTTAGCGACGAGCTGGTAGTCTCGGCCCCAGAAAAACCATCAGCGACCGTTCCGCCAGAGAAGAAATATCCGTTGCCTGCCGGTGGCGGCGAGTAGTCCTTCCACGGAGCGCGGACATCCTGTCCGCCCGCGGGCGCAGCCCGCTCAGATCGTACGAAAGAATCTTTTTGGATGGAGTTTGCGCTTCGCGCTCAGGCGGACAGGATGTCCGCGCTCCTTCACCGGGCCCATTCCTTCAGAAAGGCAGTAAGCTTTTCGAGGTT
>JAWWPL010000472.1:0-3448 GCA_033850605.1 Blastocatellia bacterium
CTCTGACAGTTCCGGTTCCAACAAGTTATAGACGCCGGCGCCTCCGCAGCAAACATCACTGTCTTTAAGCAGTGCCAGGTTCAAACCAGGTATCGCCCAAAGCATCTGCAACGATGCGGCCGCAGCGTGTTGCCCGTGAAGCAAGTGACATGAAGCGTCGTAGGTTGTGCGCTCGACTCCAATCGCCGCCCCGTTACGAAATCCGGATGCTTCAAGTTGCTGCCCGACGTCGCGCACTCGGTGGCTGAAGGCCGCTGCCCGGGCAGCATATTTTTCATCATTGGAGAGCAGATGTCCGTAGGACGCGAGCATCGCGCCACAGCCCCCGGCGTTCGTTACTATAGGCTCGCCACCAGCACCAAAAGCGTCGATGTTCTGCCGCGCCAGGATGCGCGCGCCCTCGAGCTCACCGGCGTGGGCATGTAAAGCGCCACAGCAAACCTGGCTGGCCGGAGCCTGGGTCTGGCATCCGTTTGCGGCCAACACTCGCGTCGTAGCTGCGTTGACTCTTTCAAACAAACCTTGAGTAACACAGGCTTTGAAGAGCAGAGCTGTAGGAGCGCCCGCACCTTTCGTCGGACCGCCCGCATCGTGGGGGCGAAGCGCGGGCAGGCTGCCCGTGCTTACGCGCGCCGCCGAACTCTCCAGCAACGCCAACCCAAACTCAACATCCGACGAGATCGAGCGTGCCAATCCGATATGAAGTGCGAGTCTGGCCAGGCCCGAATCGCGGATAAAGCGCGCCAGCCCAAACGCGGCCCGCAAGCGCTTCGGTTTCAGCCAAACGTGCTTCAGTACCAGCCTAAGCAGAGTGTAGATCCCGCCGGGCCTGGATTGTGATCGCGAAATTTCTGCGCGCGCCGCTTCCAGAAGCTGACCATACTCAACGCCGGCCGGACACGCCGATTCACAGGCGCGGCAACCCAGACAACGATCGATGTGGTTTGCAAACGTCGGCGATGCAACCGCCATCCGCCCTTCTTCGACCGCGCGCATCAGATAGATTCGGCCGCGCGGGCTGTCGTTTTCGTCACCGGTAACAACGTAGGTCGGACAAGCTTCCAGGCACAGCCCGCAATGCACGCAGGCAAGAATTTTTTCCTGCTCGCCCGCAAACGCCTTGGTGAGCACTGACGTACTTTGTCTATCTTCCAAGTCTAGCCCGCCCTGCGATCATTCAACGCCTATATCAAAAACCAGCAGAAGGCGGGGGAGCGCATCAGACATCCTGTCCGCTTGAGCGCGCAGCGCGAACCAACCCTCTGCTTCTATCCTTCAGCGTAGACTTGAGCGGGCTTCGCCCGCTGGCGGACAAGATGTCCGCGCTCCATCATTAATAACCCACCGCCAACCCATCACTCCTTCTCGGATCAGTCGCACCCAAACGCATACCCGTCTTCTCTTCAATCATGATCCCTTCGGCGTCGCCCAGGTAACGCGGCTTGGCCAGCTTGTGTCCTCGAGCAGTTAACGCGCTCTGTGTATCGCCTGACAATCCGTAGGGCTCGAAGACAAGTTCGTCGGGCAGCCATTGATGATGGATGCGCGGCGCGTCGATGGCTTGCTGAATGTTCATGCCGTAGTCGACCACATTGGTGATCACATCCAGCACGGTGTTGATGATCGTCGGCCCGCCGGGACTGCCAACTGTGAACCAGAGGCTGCCGTCTTTGCGTAGCACAAACGTCGGAGTCATGGCGGACAGCGGCCGTTTGCGCGGCGCGACGGCGTTGCGCTCGCCCTGGATCAAACCATAGAGGTTCGCCGTTCCGGGCTTGGCCGCAAAGTCGTCCATCTCATCATTCATCAGCAGGCCCGTCCCTTTAGCCACCGCCGCCGATCCGTACGAGTTATTCAGTGTGTAGGTATTCGAGACCGCGTTGCCTTCACCGTCGACCACCGTGAAGTGCGTGGTCTCTTCTGATTCATAACCCAAAGGCTTGCCGGCCTTCACTTGTTCACTGGATGAAGCGCGGTCCGGATTGATCGTGTTGCGCAACTGCGCGGCATATTTCTTGTCGACTAATCCGGCGATTGGTACCTTCACGAAGTCCGTGTCGCCCATATACTCGGCCCGGTCGGCAAACGCTCGGCGCATCGCTTCGGTCATCAGGTGATAGCGTTCGGACGATGCCCAATCCATTTTCTTTAAGTCATAGCCTTCCAGAATGTTGAGCATCTCAATGAGCACGGCGCCGCCCGATGATGGCGGCGGCATGGAGATCACTTCGTAACCACGGTAGTTGCCGCGCAAAGGCTGCCGCTCTTTGGCCACATAGCCGCGCAGATCTTCCAGCGTCAGCAGACCGTTATGGCGTTTCATATCAGCCGCGATCAACTGGGCTGTCTGCCCTTCGTAGAATTCATTCGGTCCACGTTGCTGCAAACGAGTAAAGGTCGCAGCCAGATCGGGCTGCACGAACAGATCGCCCTCGTTGTAGAACTTGCCGTTGTTGAGATAGATGCGCTTTGTTTCAGGATACTTCGAGAGGTATTCGCGATTGCCTCGCAGACCGCGCGCCAAATTGTAGTTCACGGTGAACCCACTTGCCGCCAGACGCCGCGCTGGTTCGATCAACTGGGCCCAACTCAATCTGCCCGACCCGTACTTCTTTAAAGCCAATTCCATTCCCCGCACCGTGCCGGGAACGCCGGCGGCGCGATAGCCTTCGATCGACCCACCTTCTCCTTCAATCACGTTGCCGTTCTTATCCAGATAGATGTTGCGGCTGGCGGCCGCGGGCGCCATCTCGCGATAGTCTATAGCGGTGGTGCGTCCGTCCCGTAAACGAATCAACATGAAACCGCCACCACCCAAATTGCCGGCCGCCGGATGGGTTACGGCCAGGGCAAAGGCGACCGCGATGGCCGCATCAACGGCGTTGCCGCCGCGCTTCATAATGTCGACGCCGACGTTCGAAGCAATTTCATTCGTCGAGGCAACAATGCCGTGGCGCGCCCGCACGGGTTCGCGCGAGGCGGCGAGAGTTCTGGTTGAGTCGAAGGAAACAAGAAGGAGCGACGCCGCCAGGGTAAAGGCCACCGAAGCGGTCGCAATCGACCTAAGGTCCCGGCAAAGTGTTTTGTGTTTCATTGCTGATAACTCGCCTAACCGGCGGCTGTGCCGCCTGATGTGCGGAAAGGCTCTGCCTTTCCGTTGTGAACCGTTCCTAACTGCGAGGCTACGCCTCGCGTCGAGGCATAGCCTCTCAAGTTCATTAAACTGTTAACGGAAAGCCTGAGGCTTTCCGCACATCAAGCGGCCCAGCCGCAAAGCCTGGTCGCCCCTTAGAATCGTCCAGGCGAGAGAGAATTCAGCGGATCAAGTTGCGCCTTAACTCGCTTCATCAACTCGCCCGCCGAACCAAAATCACCCCAGGCATCAAATTCATTTCTGATCTCTTCAGACGCGCTTTCGATAACCAGACTGCCCCCGAGCGCTTCCGCC
>JAWWPL010000475.1:0-9489 GCA_033850605.1 Blastocatellia bacterium
CCAATCGCATAAAAATCACGAACGCCCTCCTCGGAATCGGATTGCTTATTTCATGGCACGCCGCGTTTGCCGTTCAGGGGCTTTACGTTTCACACCGGCTGCGGCCAATTCGCCTCGAGTTAAAGGAAATTGGCCGCGCGGTCCTGATTTCGTCGGTATTACTTCTGGTTGCAGCCAATCTCGGTAAATGGCCGACGATTAATATTCTCACCGTGGGTCTGTTCGGTCTGATGAGCTTTACTTTGATCGGTGCTGGCCGGTTTTTCCTGCGATTAAACCTGCGACGGCTGCGCCGGCGGGGCCACAACGTCAAGACTCTGTTGCTGGTTGGTGGCGGCGCCCGCGGCCGGCGATTCGCGGCCCAAATCAATCTGCGCCAAGACCTCGGCTATCGACTGATCGGATACCTGGATAACGATGCCAGCTTTGCCGGCCAGAATATCGAAGGCACCCCTTGGATCGGAACCATCGAAGAATTGCCGCGCATCATTACTACCGAGGTCATCGATGAGGTCGCGATCGCGCTCCCAATCAAATCGCAGTATTCGCAGATCGAGGCGGTGGTGATGCTGCTGGAAGAGCAGGGAATCACGACGCACTTGTTGTCCGATCTCTTTCCACAAAAACTTGCGCGATCACAGTCAACCGATCTCGACGGCCTGCCGTTGGTTTCTTTGCATAGCGCGCCGCTGTTTAGCTGGCATACCGAAGCAAAACGCATTTTCGATTTTCTGGCTGCGGCACTTCTCTTGCTGATTACCGGTCCGGCCCTCGTTCTGGTTGCCTTGATTATTAAGCTGGAATCGAAAGGTCCAATCTTCTTTGTGCAGGAACGCGTCGGCCTGAACAAGCGACGTTTCAGGATGCTGAAGTTTCGCACCATGCAACGCGACGCCGAGGCGCGCATGGATGAAATTGAGCACTTGAACGAAAAGACAGGGCCGATTTTCAAGATCCGCCACGATCCGCGGGTGACCTCGGTCGGTCGTTGGCTGCGCCGCACCAGCATCGACGAACTACCGCAACTGGTTAACGTGCTGCTGGGAGACATGAGCATCGTTGGACCACGACCGCTGTCTGTGCGCGACGCGACCCGCATGGAGTTGGCATGGCAGAAACGGCGATTCAGCGTCAAGCCGGGCCTCACTTGTCTGTGGCAGGTCTCGGGTCGCAGTAACCTGTCGTTCGATCAATGGATGCAGCTCGATCTTGAATACATCGATCGGTGGTCGCTGGGTCTTGATGCGACGATCCTGCTACGGACCATACCTGCCGTCGTGCTGGCTCGCGGCGCCAACTGAACCGCGAGTAAAGGAACCGCTACTCATGTGGTGGCGCTGCGCTACGAATGAAGGACCTTTCGACCCCTTCTCTCTCTGGGAGAAGGGACGGGGAAGAGGGTGCGAAGCTTAGAATGAAGCTATTTTCATTCTCCGTTGTGTTTGTCGAGGACGATCTCGTTCAAAGGAGGTTCCTCACGTCAAGCCCTCACCCCGACCCTCTCCCATGGGGAGAGGAAGAAAAGACACGTGATCGCCCGTGCCACTCTTTCAGACCAGGAATTGATTCACTGTGATTGCTCGCAACGCCAGATTAATTTTGATCGCGGACATTACGATCCTGCTATCAAACGTCGTCTCGAGCCTGATTGGCGCGCGGGCTTTAGGTCCGGCCGGTCGTGGCGATCTCCTGGTGATTGTGCTGTGGCCGCCGGTCGTGGCCATGCTGGTCGGGCTCGGTCTGCCAACTGCTTATCGTTACTGGATGGCCAGAGAGCCCGAACGAGTCTCGCCGCTGTTTTCGAATGCCGTTCTCTATACCCTCGCCGTCGGGTTGGTCAGCGTGGTGCTGGCTGATCTGATTGTTCCGCATCTGGTGGGCCACCGCAGCCCCCAGGTGATGATGCTGCTGCGTGTCTATCAGGTGAACATTCCCGCCGCTTTGTTCCTGGATCTGATGCGCGGTCTGCTGGAAGGCACGCGGCGGTTTGGCTGGGCGGGCGCGGCGCGAATGATCTTCTTTGGCGTGCAGGCGATTGGCTTTGCCGGCCTCTGGTCATTGGGCCACCTCACGGTCGCCACGGCGATGATTACGATGATCACCGCACAGACAACCTCAATGCTGCTGGCTCTGATTGCGGTCTGGCGGCAGTTGCGGCCGAGCTGGCAGCCGAGTTGGATCGAATTCAAGAATTCAATGCACTACGCCCTGCGCGATTATCCGGGCGGAGTCGCCGACTTCACTACCTTAAGACTTGACCAGTTAGTTCTGGCCGCGATGGCTTCTAACATAGCGATCGGTTTGTATGTAGTCGCGGTGCGGCTCTCTGAAATGACGACTCTCGCCGCGGATGCGATCGCGGACGCGCTGATGCCCGAAGTGGCCGCCTCGAAAGCTGAGAATAGAGCCGAGCTACTTTGGGCGCGTAGTTTCAGGCTGGGGATTTATATGCACATTGTGCTGCTGCCACCACTGTGGCTGGCTGCTCCGCTGATTTTAAGAATTCTGTTTGGCGAGAGTTTTGTTCCCGCGACCGGCGCATTCCGTTGGCTGCTGCTCGCGGCAGGTGTTTGGAGTCTTGGCTCCATCGTCATCAGCGGCCTGCGTGGCTTCGGTTATCCGGGCTTGAGTACGGTGGCTAAATTCTCAGCCGCCGCGGTCACGACCGTAGGGCTTCTGGTTCTGTTGCCGCGCTTAGGAATTACCGGCGCCGCCATCGCATCGCTGATCGGCTACAGCGTCATGTTGTTCATCGCCTTGTTCGCCTTTGTTAAGAAACGACGCCTCGGCCTATGGAGTTGTCTGCGTCCACGCTGGCGCGATCTACTGGTTCCCAATTGGAGATCTTTACTTGGGTTTGCGTTCGCGAAACCTGACGGCGCGGGAGAAGCATCGTGAAGAACTACCGTCCGAATTTCAGTTCGTCTCTGCGCCACCTCTGCTTTCTCTGCGGTACTGACCTCCTGGCGCCAAGACGCCGAGATCGCAGAGGCCGCGCAGAGAATTTCAAATTAGGAGACTAGCCTGAAAGGCTGCACAGCTTTCTTTTTGATGTCATGAGTAGCGCCGTACAAATACAGCCCAGACCGCGACCACGCTCAACTTTGATTTGGCTGGCGCCGGTTCAAGCCGCGGTCGTGTTTAGCGTGATCGCCGTAACCAGCGGCGGCCAGATGCTGCGCACCTGGTTGTTGACGGCTTTGGTCTGGGTGATGGCTCTGCCGCTGCTCGTAAGTCTGGAAGCCGGACTGGTCGCGATGGCGTTGTTCGAGCCGTTTCGCGGTTTGATTCGACGCGCCCAGTATCTGTTTGTCGATTATGGCAGTCAGGATCCAATTCACTTGCTGACCCCGATCGTCACTCTCTTTGCCTTTGCTTTGCTGATTCGATCACGCCGTCTCGAGATTTTTTACGCCACACCTCTGGCGGGGGCAGTTTCAATCCTGGGTTTGATCTACCTGGCCGAGGTTTTCAATCCGCTGCAAGGCAGCGTGTTTGTTGGTATGGCGGGCGCGCTCTTCATGTTCGTGCCGCTGCTGTGGTTCTACTTTGGCCAGTCTGTGAATGAAGAGTTCATTTTCAAGATATTGAAGCTGACGGTAGTGCTCGGTTTGTTAGCGTCGCTTTATGGCGTCTATCAGCTGGTTCATGGCTATCCCGCATTCGAACAATATTGGCTCGACAACACTGATTTCTACGACTCGATCAATGTCGGCCATGTGCGGCGGGCACTGGCCACGTTCAGCAGCGCTGAAGAATGGGGACGCTATACCGAGTTCGGCGCCATAGCGGCATTTGGCTTTGCCGCGGGAGCCAAACGATTCGGGATGCGTTTGGCCTGGCTGCTTAGCGGGGCGGCGTTGCTCTGCGCAGTCTTGCTGACAGGCCAACGAACGGCTGTGTTCGGATTAATGCTGGGCGTGGCCGCGCTGGTTTTGCTGGGTGCTACCAGCTTCCCGCGCGCACTGGTTCGCGTAGGACTATTACTACTGCCGATTGTTCTGGTAGTCGTTTTTGTCTCGCCACCGACTGATCAGGAAATGTGGAGTAAAGGTGAAAACGAAACGATCAGTACTCTGCTGTCGCACACGCAAAGAGGCACCCTGAAACCGGCAGACGAAGAGAGCTTTCAAATTCGACTTGAGAACTGGACGTATTTGCTAACCAGCGTGGTGCCATACCGGCCGCTGGGCGCCGGGCTTGGCGCAGGATCGCTCAGCGAGGTGCGCTTCAAATCAGATTCCGATCTGCCTGCTATCGATAGTTTCATTCTGGTGGTGGCGGTCTCTTGTGGAATACCGGGAGCGCTGTTGTTTATGTGGATTCTGGGCCGGGCCACCTGGTTTTCCTTAAAGCTGGCCCGGAATTCTTCGAACGATCAGCGAAGCATTACTACCAGACGCATCGTGGCCGCGCTCATGCCGGCGTTGGTTCTGAACAGTATCTTTGGACTTACCTTCACCCTCTATTCGGTCGCGCCGCTGGTCTGGCTGTTTATCGGTTGGATTAGCGCCGAGGCAATCAGCAGACGCGCAGAGCATTCACGCGAAGATAACGAGCGCGAAATCATAACCATCTGAGGTCCAATTTGAAGATTCTTTTTTACAACCACACGGGGACAGTCAGCGGTGCTGAGCGAGTCATGTCGATGATTCTCGACCGGCTCAATCGTGTTCATTTTCAGCCCGTCGTGGTTTGTCCTGATGAAAGCCCGATGATGGAAATGATCCAGAAGCTGGAGGTCAGGACGCGTGGGTTGCGACCCCTCGAAGCGCGCTTTACCTGGCGCCTGGATCTGGTAGTTCGTTATTTGATTTCCTTCGCCTCAGTCATCCGCTCGGCTCGCAGGATAGTGATTGACGAAGCGCCGGACGTTATTCATGCCAACAGCATTCGCGCCGGCCTGGTGATGGCGGCAGCAACTCTGGGATTGGACATGCCGGTCATTTGGCACGCGCACGACATCCTGCCCCGGCATCCGTTGAGCACGGCGGTCCGAATTTTCGCGATGATCTCTTCACGCAATCGCATCCTCTCGGTTTCGCAGGCAGTCGCTGGTCGGTTCCGCGGAATCATTCTGCGCCCGCTCAGGCGTCGGGTGCCGATCGTGGTCATTCATAACGCAGTCGATCTTGAGCGCTTTAAGCCCAACGCTAAAAGCCGCGCCGAGATTCGTTCCGTGTTGGGACTCAACGATGCTCAACCGGTCGTCGGGATTGTGGGGCAACTTACAGCGCGCAAAGGTCAGTTGGAATTAATCGAAGCGTTTGCCCAAATCAGCCGCAAAGTTAAGGATGCTGTCCTGCTCATAGCCGGCAAGGCGCTTTTCAATCGCGACGAGGAGTACGCCGCGCAGCTTGAACGCGCGGTTGCATCACTCGGGATTACCGATCGGGTTCGCTTCCTCGGGCCGCGCGACGACATTCCAAAGTTAATGCAGGGCCTCGATGTGCTGGTCGTTAACTCGCACGAAGAGCCGTTCGCCTTGACGGTCCTCGAAGGGTTGTCGAGTGGGACCGCAGTCCTCGCGACATCGGTGGGCGGCACGCCCGAAATGATTCGCCCCGGCGAGAATGGTTGGCTGGTCGAGGCCCGCGATCAAAACGCGCTGGCTAAAGCAATGCTGACACTCTTTGGCGACCAAAGTCTGCGCCGGCGGCTCGGCCGCGAGGGGCGACGCGCGGCGATTGCGCGGTTTTCGACGAATAGGTTCTTAAAAGAAGTGGAAGAGCTCTATGACGACCTGCTCGACCGTGGCGGAATGCCGCAGCGGAACGAAGCCGCGCGAAACTTTGAAGTTAATTTGAGCCCGGACTGAAAGGTCGCGGCCTTTCTCCGTTTCTTAAAAGAGTAGTTTCCAGTTCTCTGCGCCCCCTCTGCGCCCTTCCTGCGCTGATGAGGTCAGTACCGAGAGCGGTAGCGACCGGGGTCGCGATCGAGGCCATGGTCGAGTCTGACGGAACGTAACCCGGTCGCTACCGATCTCGGTACTGACCCTATTGACGCAGAGGGGGCGCAGAGAAGACCGAGGTCTTGAAAGTCTCCTGAGGGCCAAACAGATTGTCCAAAATCGCATTAGTGCACGACTATTTTGTCCAGATGGGTGGGGCCGAGCGCGTCGCCGCGGCGATGCACGACTCGTTTCCGTCCGCTCCCATGTACACCACGGTGGCGCTGCCGAAAGGTTTGCCGGGCAGTCTGCGCACCGCCGACATACGCACCTCGCCGCTGCAAAACCTGCCCTCTCTCGATCGCCGCTTTCGTCATTACTTCATGCTGTATCCTTTCGCGGTTGAGAATTTTGATCTCTCGGCTTACGACCTGATTTTCAGCAGCAGTTCGGGATATGCGAAGGGCGTGCGCCGCCGGCGCAACGCGATTCATGTCTGCTATTGCCACACGCCGATGCGTTGGGTTTGGCGCTATGACGATTATGTGGCGCGCGAAGGTTTTGGCGGAGCGGCGCGCGCGGCCCTGCCCTACCTGCTTTGGGGATTGCGCAAGTGGGACCTGCGCGCCTCGCGACAACCTAACTATTACATCGCGAACTCGCGCCTGGTGGCGCAACGCATCAAGAAGATTTACGGTCGCGAAGCGTTTGTCATTCCGCCTCCTATCGACGTGGAGAGATTTCAGATGTCGAATGAGGTCGACGACTACTATCTGGTGCTTTCGCGCCTAATGCCTTACAAGCGAATCGATCTGGCGATCGAGGCATGCAAGCGCATGAACCGCCGGCTGGTGATCATCGGCGACGGTCCCGATCGGGCCCGCCTGGAAAAGCTGGGCGACGACCGCATAGAATTTCTGGGACGCCAACCGGATAAGATCGTAAATTATTACGCGTCGCGTTGCCGGGCGCTCCTGTTTCCGGGCGAAGAAGATTTTGGCATGGTGCCTTTGGAAGTAAACGCAGCCGGCCGGCCCGTGATTGCTTATCGCGGCGGCGGCGCCCTGGAAACTGTGGTAGAAAATGTCACCGGAATTTTCTTTGATCAGCAGAATGGCCATTCGCTGGCTGAAGCAATCGAAAAGTTTGAAGGGTTGAGTTGGAGACAAGAGACGCTCAGGCATCACGCCGAAAAGTTCGACCGCAACGTGTTTGCGTTTCGAGTTCTGCAATTCCTCGGATCAGTCGCGCCGGCCTCCTGCGCCGACGAACTCTTGACGGGCGCTCGGCTGCTTTCCAATAATCTGTCGCAGCGCGTGTGGCCCAGATTGGCGTTGGCTGGGTAGTAGAGGTCAAGCGGGGAGTGAACGGTCGATCTCGCCAACACTCTACCCGGTCGCTACCGCTCGCGGTACTGACTCCATTTTCGCAATGACTTACTCGCGCCATTCACAACCTTTTCCCGATCTGGCGCCTGATCAAATCCACGTCTGGCGAGTCCCGCTCAACCAAAACCTCGCCCGCATACCAGAACTGAAAGAACTCCTTTCGCCGGATGAGCGAGCCCGTGCCGAGCGCTTTCGCTTCGACAAAGATCGAAACCAATTCATCGAGTCTCGGGCTGCACTTCGCCTGTTGCTCAGTCAGTACCTGAACGTTTCGCCAACGGTCCTGACCTTTTCCAAAACCGCCCACGGAAAGCCGGCCTTAGCGAACGGACAATCCCACAGCGGACTGCATTTCAATCTCTCCCGGCGTGACGGACTGGCTCTAGTCGCCATCGCTCGCAATCGAGAAATCGGCATTGACGTTGAGCTAATCCAAGCCGGCCTGCCGTTCTTTGAAATCGCGAACGTGAGTTTTTCCGAAAATGAGTTGGCTATCTTGCAGAGTCTTCCGGAAAGCCAGCAGGCTGCCGGCTTTTACAACTGTTGGACCCGAAAAGAAGCTTATGTCAAAGCGCGCGGCGAAGGCTTTTCCTTTCCCCTAAAGCAATTCGACGTCTCCCTAACCCCCGGCGCCGCCGCAAAGTTACTTGAGGTCAGAGGCTGTAACACAGAAGTCGATCGTTGGACCTTACAGGAACTCTCCGCCGGCGACGGCTACGTTGCCGCACTAATGTTCGAAGGCCCAGGCGCCACCGTCACCTGCAGAGATTTGCGCTAAAAGGAGCGCGGGCATCCTGCCCGCACTGACCGTGTAGCGCGAACCGTCCCGTCCGCACTGAAATCGACCCGAGCCGGTTTTACGCCGGTCGAGGGCATGTCTCAACGGTACTCCTCTAATTTAGTGACGAGGTCAGTACCGGGAGCGGTAGCGACCGCATCGCGCTTCGGATTCTGTGCCACTAACTGAGACCCTATCGCTAACGCTCTCGGTACTGGGTGGTGTCTTAATTTGCGGGAGACAGTCCGAGGACGGTATGGAGTCAGTACCGAGAGCGGTGGCGACCGGGTCGCAACTTGCCCACGATCCAGGATCGCGATCACGAGACCCGGTCGCTACCCGCTCCCGGTACTGACCTCATCCTCAAATTAAGACACTACCCGGCACTCACCTCATGACACCCGAAGATTAGGGCACTACCGTCTCAACCGTTGGGCGCTTGCTTGAATTTGAAAGGTATAGGATAAAGCCTCATGAGAAATTTGCTTGCCACAACGTTTCTGGTGGCGTTTTTTGCGTCGGCAATGTTTGTCCCGGCACGCTCTCAGACGAAAGAACAGAAGAAAGAGCAAAAGGTATTTGCCGCTATCCCACAGAATTTGCGGGCGAGGTTAATTCAAAGATTAAATTTGTACGTTGAATATGAGCGCACAAAACAACACGAGAAGTTATATGATCTTTTGTGGGAATATGTTGTCAATCCGGGTAGCCTAAGTCGAGAGGCTTATGTTAATGCCAGTAAGAAAACGATAGCCGAAGGGTATCGAAGCATTCTCCTCGGCTTCAAGCCAACAGCCACGATTGATTTATCTCTTAATGATGAAGGCATAGTTCGCTATGACATTTGGGGGACAGCGAAAGTAAATAATGAGGGAAAGATTTACGAGAAGGACGCGGCAATAGAGGCTCGTTGGATAAATGGAGAATGGTATTTCTCTGGTGTCGCAGATGTGATAATTGATTAAGCGTAGCTTTTCACATCTGCCGCGCCCAACAACTCATTGAACCCGACCGCCCTCAGCTTGGCTTCCATCAACATTGCGTCCTGCGATAAATATTTTCGGTCAACGGCTGCTCTCGATGAGGTGGTGTGCTGTTTTGAAACCCTCATGGGAGTTAAGACGATCCACGAAGCCACACGTAACGTTATTTCGTGCCCATTTCGTGTGATTTCGTGGATCGTTTTTGCTGAGGGAAAGACAACACGAAATCAAACTGGGGCACTACCCGGTCGTGTCTTAATTTGCGGGAGACAGTCCGAAGACGGCATGGAGTCAGTACCGGGAGCGGTAGCGACCGGGTCTCGCCATCGCCTGGATCGTGGGCAAGATGCGACCCGGTCCCTACCGCTCCCGGTACTGACTCCAAGCCGTCTTCGGACTGTCTCCCGCAAATTAAGGCACGACCGGGTAGTGCCCCAGTTTTATTTCGTG
>JAWWPL010000477.1:0-4842 GCA_033850605.1 Blastocatellia bacterium
ATTCCTCTCTAGCATTCTTCCCATGCGCTTCTCCCGCAATCAAATCATTGGTGGTGTCATCTTACTCGTGCTCATCTGGCTAGTGATTGCGATCCGGCTTATCATCTCTCGCGGGTGAACTCTCCAATCAACGCAGAGCACGAAGAGCAACGAGCCGGACAGGATGTCCGCGCTCCCATCCTTGCCATAGTTGGACCGACCGCTTCCGGAAAAAGCGATCTGGGCATCGAACTGGCAGGACGAATCGGCGGCGAGATCATCAATTGCGACTCGGTCCAGGTCTATCAGGGAATTCAGATAGCCACCGCGAAGGTTTCTTTGGCAGAGCGTCGCGGCGTGCCGCATCATTTGATTGATTTCGTTTCACCGACGGTTAACTACACGGCGGCTGACTGGGCCCGGGCTGCGCTGCAAAAGATCGAGGAGATAGAAAACCGGGGGCATCCGGCTTTGCTCGTCGGTGGCACTGGGTTTTACCTGCGCGCCCTGCGCCTGCCCTTCTTTGAAAGCCCACCCACCGACGAAGAGCTTCGTGCGCGCCTGACCCGAATACGGGAGCGCCGCGGCCCTCAACATCTTCATCGCATTCTGCGAAAGTTCGACCCAGCCGAGGCCGCAACGCTGTATCCGCGCGACTGGCCACGCGTGCAGAGGGCGATCGAATTCTGTTTGCAAACCGGCGAGCCCATATCGCAGCAAAGGCCGCTCCGTCCCGAACCGCCGGCCCTCGTAGCGCGGATTAAGCTGATTGCCTTAAGCCCTCCGCGTCACGATCTGTATTTGCGTATCAATCAACGAACCGAAACACACTTTGCCAATGGGCTGGTCGAAGAAGTTCGCCGGCTGATTGATGAAGGCGTCCCTGCCGCTTCAAATGCGCTCGGCGCGCACGGATACCGCCGTGTGGTTGAGTTGCTGCGAGGTGAGCGTGATCTGAATAGCGCGATCGCCCAAACGAAACTTGACGTGCGCCATTATGCCAAGCGCCAGTTGTCCTGGTTCCGTCATGAGCGCGACGTGCAGTGGCTGGAAGGATTCGGGGACGATCCCAGCGTACAAGAGCAGGCCTTCGCCCTGCTGGGATTCACTAATCCTTAAAGCAGGCGATGCCGTCCACCTCAACGGTTTGGAAACTCAATGACATCTTTGCCCATCTGGCTGCAACCGGCGCCGACCAAATTCATTTCACTGCAAACCAAGAAAAACGCTTGTCAGCGTTGAATGCCTGTTATACTCTGAGCGCAGTCATTAAGCTTCAACTCAAGGACAATCGGTTCGTGGATTCAAAGCCGGCGCCACAAAACATTCAGGACGGTTTCCTCAATCTCGCACGGCGGGAAAAGATAACGGTCACGATCTATCTGGTGAACGGCGCGAAGCTCCTGGGACGGATCAAAAGCTTTGACAAATTTTCACTGCTTCTGGAAACCGGCTCGCAGGAGCAATTAATTTTTAAACACGCGATTTCCACTATCTCCCAGGCGCGACGCGCGACCGGCGAGTTGCGGCAGTCAACGGCCGCCAGCGAAAGCCAAACCGATCAGACGGCCGAAGCGTCAGTCACCTGAAAACATTCCAATACCCGACCCCGTAAGACATGTCCGGCGCTTTCATCACCTTTGAAGGAATTGACGGTTGCGGGAAATCCACGCAACTGCGACTGCTGGCTAGCGAACTGCGCGTCCGTGGTGTGGACACCGTCACTACCCGGGAACCTGGCGGCACGGCATTGGGAAAGCGGCTACGCGCCGCTTTGCTCGACATAGACGAGCAGGTCGACCCGCTGGCTGAGCTGCTGGTCTTTGCCGCTGATCGGGCGCACCACGTGCGCACGCTTTTGTCACCGGCCCTTGAGGCCAATCAGATTGTCTTATCCGATCGGTATGCCGACGCGACAGTTGCCTATCAGGGCGCGGGCCGGGGTTTCGAGCCAAAGTTGATTCAGGATATCGTGCAACTGGCGACGGGTGGCCTGACACCTGAGCTGACTTTGCTTTTCGACTTATCAGTGGCCGAATCGGCGGTGCGCACGCGGCGTCGCGTGGCCAGCAAGAACACCGATCGCCTGGACATTGAAGATGCGTCATTTCACACTCGCGTACGCAACGCTTATTTGGAGATCGCGAAAGCCGAGGCGCATCGTTTCCGCGTCATAGACGCCCGCAGTTCCACCCAGGAAACTCATCGCAAGGTTATGGATATCGTTATGCCGTTTTTGCAAGCTCGCGGCTTTCTACCGGGATGAATAGAACGGGTTGTTATCTTACTTTCATAGTCTCCTAATTTGGTGATGAGGTCAGTACCGAGAGCGGTAGCGACCGGGTAACAATAATTCGCGATCCTGATTTAGCTAATAGTGAGACCCGGTCGCTACCGCTCTCGGTACTGACTCCACGACACTCGACGGAGATTAGGGAACTACCCTAAGGTACGAGTCACCTCCTAAATCTCCCGTCGCTGATATACTGACTGCTGAAATGTTTTCCAAGCTTATCGGAAATGATGAAGTTAAAGAGTCCCTGCGGCGTCTGCTTGCAGGCGGCAGGGTTCCTGGGTCGATGCTTTTCACCGGCGACGAGGGCATTGGCAAGAAATTGTTCGCCCTCGAGTTGGCCAAGGCCTTGAACTGTCGCCAACGCATTGGCGTCGAGGCCTGCGACGAGTGCTCATCTTGCAAGCGAATTTCCCGATCTGTGTTTCCGCCTTTCACCGGCGACGACGACAATAAGGAACGAATGATCTGGAGCGAACACGCCGACCTGGCTATGGTGCGTCCGCATAAGCAGATAATCCGGGTGAAGCCCATGCGCGAACTGGAACGCGAGGCCAACTTCCGTCCCTTTGAAGGCGCCGCACGCGTTTTTGTCGTCGAGGACGCCGATCGGATGAATGATCAAGCCGCCAATGCCCTGCTGAAGACACTCGAAGAACCTCCGCCGGCCTCTCACTTGATCCTGACCACTGCCAATCCAACCGCCCTGTTGGCAACTATACGCTCGCGCTGTCAGATGATCCGGTTCGCTCCGATTGACGTCGCGGAAGTTGAAAAATTCCTGATCGAGCAAAGATCGGTTAGCAATGACGATGCCCGATTGCTCGCTCGGACCGCACAAGGAAGCATCGGCCGCGCACTGGCCGGCGATATCGAAACCTATCGCGAACGCCGCGAAACAATGCTGGGAGTGCTCAGAGCCTTGACGCTGGCCAACGATCGGGTGGAGTTGCTGCACTCGGCTGAATCGCTGGCAGCCGCCAAAGATCGTCACGAGTACGAACTGCGTCTGGATGCCCTCGAGATTTTGATTCGGGATGCGTGGGCGCTGGCCCTCGGCCGTCCGAGCGGAACAATCGTGAATGGCGATCTGCTGGCGCCGCTGCAGCAGATTGCCGGCGAGCTAAGAAGTGAGCGGGCAGCTGCATGGCTCAGGCAGATCGAAGAATTGCGTGGGACGCTCGAGGTCAATATAAATCGAAAGATAGCCAGCGACGGGCTCTTTCTGACGATGGCCGCATCCTGATCGTGGATCGGTGGCACGCGCATCTTGCGCCTCACAGGGCGAGACGCCCGAGCCACCCATGCGCTCTCACAAAACATTCCGAACGAATTGTGGTTAGTTTTTCTTTGCTGGTTGTGCAGAAGGAACTGGCGCGCTTTTCTGGTTCAGCACGGAGCGCGCTATGGCGATGGTGGCGTTGGCGCGCGGCGCTTCACCCTGGTAGCCGCGAGCTAACTGAACAACCCGATCGTAGTCGTCGCTCGCCAGCTTGCCGAAGATTCCTTCTATATCAAAATCAGGAACGGCGTTCGGACTAACTCTAATCGCGTCAGTCGTTCTGATGGTCTGGGTAAGGGCGCCGTCTTCGCCCGAAAAACCCTCGGCCGAATTTGCTGCTTTGACCGCATCGAAGACTGCGTCCCAGGCTCGCGATGGTTCGACTAGCGTGAGAGCATTTGCGATGGCCAGTAACCCACGCGGTCGATCCAGATCCACGTTCTCGATACGGCGAATCTCAGAGCTTGCGTCGTCCAAGAGCGACAAAGCTTTTTCGCGATCGGTCTTCGCCAGCAGTTTCGCCGTCTGGGTCAGCAACCAAACCCGCTGTATATGAGTTAAATCACCGACGCGAGTGAGTTCCAGGGCCGTCTCAATCTTCTTCTTCCTAATGGCGCCGATTGCCAAACCCCAATCAACCCACGCTTGCGCTCGTTTGCGAAACTCGCTTTCGTCAATCTTGCTGACAAAATCGCGAGCTTTCACATCATCTTTGCTGAGCGCCAGCAGAGCCAGTTTGAAATAGAGCTGGTCACGCTCGTCTGAAGTTCTCGCGTGATCAATCTGATCGAGCAGCGATTGCTCCTGCTCCGCCACTGACTTCTCAGGCCCGATCCCTTTCTGCGTCCATTCGCTTTCGCCTTGGCGGACGCCATCGCTAACGAGGGAATTGAGTGCCTCAAATTGCCCACGCATTGCTTCCGTGTTCTCTCTCGGCGCGTATTGTTCAAAGAGCGGCATCAATCGTTTGACGACCATATACTTCCCGGCGATTCCCCCCTTTCCCGAGTCCGGCTCCGGAGGAGGTCCATTCGGCCGCAGTAATACGGCGGCGGCGGTTTGGAAAAAGGCCAATCGTAACTGTGGGTCGACACTAGCCGGCGGAGAGACAGAGGCCGGCATTGTCCATGAGGCGCCCCCATCGGTGCCGAAGATCACATACATATGCGGAGTGAAAAGATAGGATGAGAGCAACGACATAGTGTTAGGATCCGTTAGCATGTTGCCGCCGGTGTTTGCCAGCATGGCCGCATAGCGACGGTCGGCGGCAACGGGATTTTTCTCGCGC
>JAWWPL010000495.1:0-3758 GCA_033850605.1 Blastocatellia bacterium
GATCACCCCAGAACTTTCCGGAGACCAACCGCATGCTGAAAATTCGTTTGATCGCTGTCTGTCTGATCTTCTCGTTCTTGTGTGTCCCGTTGCTGGGCCAGACCGGCGCTGACAAAGCTCTGCTCGAACGGATTCGCAAAGAAGAGAAAGACAATTCGCAGATCATGAGAACGATGCACATGCTGGCCGATGTTTATGGCCCGCGGCTGACCGGCTCGCCGAATCATAAACATGCTGCTGATTGGGCGGTAAAGCAGATGACTGACTGGGGTCTTCAGAATGCTCATCTCGAACCGTGGGAATTTGGTCATCCGGGTTGGCTAAATGAAAGATTGACGGCCCACATGATAGCTCCGATTAAAGACGTGCTGACCTGCGAAGTCCTGGCGTGGACGCCGAGCACGCGCGGAGTGATTCGCGCAAAGGCGTATCATATGATCCTGCCGGATCGACCCTCGCAGGAACAGTTGACCGCGTTCTTTGAGACCGAGAAAGCAAAGGTACGTGGTCGCATCGTTTTGGCCGGCAAGCACACAGTCGTGCCGGTGAATCTGAATCCGCCGGCCAAGCGCCTCAGTGATGAGCAAGCGCAGCAACGCTTTGGACAAAACGCGCGTCCGTTTGCTTTCCCCACTCCTTCGCCCACTCCGACGCCGCTGCCGGGCGCGCCCAAACCACTGACGAACAGACAAATCGACGAGCAGGTTGATGCTTTCTTAAAAGCGAACGGGGCACTAGTGCGCGTCAATGATGCCGGGAGAGAGTTTCGCCAGATTCGTGCTTTCAACAATCGCACTTTCGACGTCAACAAAACCGTCCCCACGATCGTGATGAGCAATGAAGATTACGGCCGCATCTCGCGCATCCTCGCCGACCGCACGGAGGTGATACTGGAGTTCGAGGTGGTCAATCGCGTCTATCCTGAAGGTAAGACTTCCTTCAACACGATCGCGGAAATTCCTGGCACAGACAAAGCTGACGAAGTGATCATGTTGGGTGGTCATCTTGATTCCTGGCACGCAGCGACGGGTGCGACCGACAACGCAATTGGCTGTGCGATCATGATGGAAGCGGCGCGCATCCTGAAGACTTTGGGAGTGAAACCGCGGCGCACGATCCGGGTGGCGCTTTGGAGTGGCGAAGAAGAAGGCTTGTTGGGATCGCAGGCTTATGTAAAGGAACACTTTGGCTCGTTTGAGAATCCCAAACCCGGCTATGAAAAGTTCGGCGGCTACTTCAATATCGATTCCGGCACCGGCCGAGTGCGCGGCGCGGGCGTGTTTGGTCCGCCGGAGGGCGCCAACATCATGCGTAAGATCCTCGAACCATTCAAAGACGACGGTGTCGTCGGCGCCACCGCATCGCGCAGTCGGAATCTGGGCGGCTCTGACAATACTTCGTTCAACCAGGCCGGCTTGCCCGGCATAGGTATGGGCCAGGATCCAATCGAATACAACTCGCACACCTGGCACACCAACCTCGATACTTATGAACGCATTCTTGAAAGCGACGTTAGGCAGGATGCCGTCGAAGTTGCTTGGTGCATTTATCAACTCGCGATGCGCGACGATCTGTTGCCGAGGTTTGCGAAAGAGGCGATGCCGCCTCTGCCTCCGGCGGCAGCCGCTGAGCCGGCGCCGGCCAAGCCTGCTGTAAAGGGAAAGAATCCACGGCGGCGGAGAAGTTAGCGCTGGCCGGTGGGCTTGCACAAAACGTCTTGGATAGACTCGTAATCGGTTGGTGGTGGCTTTGTCAATTTTGGACCCTCTCGCACGCGCGGAGCGATCTGCCTCTAAGAGAAAGCGGCAGCCGCAAAGGCCGCGGGAGTATCTGATGGTGTTAAAGTGGAGGTCGTCGTAAAACCCTATGCTGAATAATTCCCTAGCGGACACGATGGTTTTGCTGATCGGCTTTGCGGGCACGGGCAAGTACACGATTGGACGCGAACTTTGCGAACGGACCGGCGCAAAACTGATCGACAATCATCTGATCAATAACCCGATCTTCAGGGTCGTCGATGTCGACGGAGTGACTCCGCTGCCGGCCAGAGTATGGGACCGAGTGAACGAGGTCAGGGCCACGGTTTACAAAGCAATCCGCGAACTTTCACCTCCCGGAATGGGCTTCGTTTTCACTATGGAACTACGCGAGAGCAATCCCGAGGACCACAAAGCGTTTCGTGACGTCGAACGACTCGCCGCGGCGCGTCAATGTCGTTTCATTCCGATTCGAATGATCTGTGGAGTAGAGGAACTTTGCCGGCGCGTGGCAGATCCGGCGCGCGCAGCGATGCTCAAAGAAATTAGTCCCGAACTTGCCACGAAGAAATTCGCCGAGGATTCGGTGCTCAATATGCCGCATCAAAATCAACGCACGCTTGATGTAACGAAGCGGACGGCGAGCGGAAGTGTCGATGCCATTCTCGACGAAATAAGCTCGATCAAATTGGAATTTTCAAAACGAACCTTGGCCTCCGGAGGAGGAAGTGTCCAGAGCGGCTAAGCAAAGAATCGTGCTGCTAGTCCGGGAAGCGGCCTCGAGAAGGCCCAGCGATTCATCGCTGGGTGAAACGACAAATCACGATTCCAAGTCCGCTGGGCGGATGGCTGAACCGACGTTGCACGAAGTTTTAATTTTTCTATTGCCCGTTTCACGGGCTTGGGCGCTTTTATCCGATGCTTACCCAGCACTGGTAGCGCTTCTGGTGTCACAGGTCAGTACCGAGAGCGTTAGGGATCGGGTCTCACTTAGTAGGAGAATCGGAAGCGCGGCTTATTGCTACCCGGTCGCTAACGCTCTCGGTACTGACCTCATCACCAAATGAGGGCACTACCCAGCACTGAAGTGCCGGGCTATTTCCAAACGTCCGCTTCGCGGACTCTATTGAAGGGAACAATTGATATGTCAGCACAAACAGGACAACGCTTTCCGGATTTTAGTTTGCAGAATCAGGACGGCAAGACGGTCACGCTAAATGATTTTGCGGGCAAATGGCTGGTGCTTTATGTCTATCCAAAGGACGATACGCCCGGCTGCACCATTCAGGGAAAATCATTTACGGCGACTAAGCAGGAATTCGACGATGCCAACATCGCGGTGGTTGGCGTCAGCGCCGATGATGTCGAATCGCACAAGAATTTCTGTAACAAGTTTTCATTTACGATCGACCTGTTGGCCGATCCGAATCATGAATTACTGAACGCGGCCGGTGT
Source organism: Blastocatellia bacterium (assembly GCA_033850605.1). GTDB lineage: Bacteria > Acidobacteriota > Blastocatellia > Pyrinomonadales > Pyrinomonadaceae > UBA11740. The sequence continues at coordinate 3,213 of JAWWPL010000495.1, forward strand.
GGGCCAGAGCGATTACAAAGGCACGATGTATTGGAACCGCACTTCGTTCGTGATCGATCCTACAGGTACCTTGCGTAAGGTTTATGAAAAGGTAAATCCCGAAGGTCACGAGCGGGTGCTGCTCGACGACATTAAGGCGATGCAATCGTGACAACGGAGCGCGGACATCCTGTCCGCCTGAGCGCGCAACGCGAACCCATTTCGAAAAAGAATTTCTTCGGCGGAGAGTTGGAGCGGGCTGCGCCCGCTGGCGGACAGGATGTCCGCGCTCCACACCGCTCCCAGTGACGACCCCATACTGCGGGAGCTTCTTACTGTCCTGCCGGCTCAGTCACCACGGGCGCGTTGAGATACTTCGCAAAAAACTTAACATAGCGCCGCACCCGATCCATCTGGTGACGCGGCTCGGTAAAGCCGTGGTTCTCTCGCGGGTAGACCACAAACTCAACCGGCACCTTCATCTCTTTTAGGGCCATGTAAAATTCCTGGGCTTGCGCGATGGGCACGCGCGTGTCTACCTGTCCGTGCATGATCATCGTCGGGGTC